>JBNMOV010000376.1:0-5074 GCA_051275765.1 Maribacter sp.
TTGAAATATTGGATGAAAATTATTTACCAGATAATTTTGAAGAAACTGTTCATGAAAATATCAGCCCTTCTTCAATGAAAGTATGGGAAAAAGTACAAGAATTAAAACAGAAAAAGAAATACAAAAGAAGAAAACAGAGGAAAAAGAACCAGAAAAAATAGATCTTTATATAAATAGTTCCAAATATTCACGAGGTCCTTTGTTTAATGTATGGGAAAAGGATAGTTTAGAGAAAGATAGTTTATAAATTAATCAATTATGGAAAAATCAAATCAATTTATCAAACTCATTACAGTAGTCATATTTGCTAGTTTAATGGCAGCTTTTGTCCTATTTAAGTCAGGCTGTATTTCTCCTAATGAAACAGAAACGAATAATGCAGGAGATACGAGTTTTTCTAATTTGAATAGGGATTTATCAGAATGGAATAAGGAAGATCTGGATACTTTTCGCATAGTCAATACAGAATATTACGCCTTGACAAAAAAAATGTTTCCAGGCTCAAAAATGATGCTGGCAATCACATCTGATGATATCAAAGGTTTTTTACATCAAGATGCTCTACCAGAAAATTTTGATGGCTCATGGATGGATGTAGATTCTGCTACTTTCAATGAATGGAAAAAGCAGCAGGAATTGAAAGGAAAAGAAAAGATGCTTGCTCCAAGTTCTAAATCTGGAGCTATTTTTGAAGATGATGGAGAGTAGTTCATCTCAATATCTCAGTATCTCAAAATCTATTCAAATGAACTACCTTGGAATCGGATTAGCCACATCACTAAGTTTCTTTTTCCTCGTCCTACTTTTCCTTCCTATGGAAAAGGTTTTTCCTGCAAAAAAAGGACAAAAATTCTTTCGTAAAGCATGGCTCATGGATCTCTGTTTTTTCCTAGGACAATATCTGCTTTGGGGAGCATTAGTGATTTGGGTATTGAGTCATTTTAATGATGTTTTGGATGATTGGATCCCTTATGGATTTCGAGAAAAAGTAGCGAGCCAAGCTTGGTGGTTACAAGCATTTGAAGTGATACTTTTGAGTGATTTTTTGATTTATTGGGGACATCGTTTACAGCATCGAGTAGAGTTTCTTTGGAGATTTCATAAGGTACATCACAGTGCAGAGCATTTGGACTGGCTGGCAGCACATAGAGAACATCCATTAGATTCCATTTATACGATTGGTTTGATAAATCTTCCTGCTTTTGCACTAGGTTATTCTTTGGAAACCTTAGCTGGATTCATAGCTTTTAGAGGTATTTGGGCGATTTATATTCATTCTAATGTCAGATTGCCTATTGGCCCAATTAGAATGCTGATTGGAGCACCAGAATTGCATCATTGGCATCATGATAAAGATAGAGATGCAGGGAATTATGCGAATATTTCGCCATTAATGGACATTATTTTTGGTACATATACTTGTCCCGATCACGAACCAGAATCCTTTGGTATTCACGAAGAATTTCCTAAGCATTATGTAGGGCAATTATTACATCCTATTTTGCCTAAGTTTATGAGTAAAAGAATTTTTAAATATGAAACTCCAACTTCGAAAACCCCTAAGATTTCTGAAATTTTGCCAAAATAAATTCCTAAATTTCGCCAAAGAGCAGGAGTTTAAAAGTAATATTTATTGCCATCCCAACTTCTTCCTTTCCAACCAATAATCCACAGATTTTACTTGAAAAGATTGAAGCTTATTTATTTCCTCTAAATCTAGACCAAAATCATTAGCTTTCAAGTTTTCTTCGACTTGTTTCATTGAAGCAGCACCACTCAAAACCATTGCATCAGGCAACGTTTCATTACAAAATCGGACGGCTATAGCATCAATACCTACACCGTATTTTTGTGCTAATTCCCCTAAATAATCATACATCTCCTTATAATGAGGATAATTATCATTAGGAAAAACTCTTCCATTAGCCATCGCTTCTTTTATAATGACAGTCTTTCCTAGTTTGGTCAAACGATTGATGATTTCATGCAAATTCTGTTCTAGAACATTGTAAGTTACTTGATAGGAATCAAATATATTTAATGCCAATGCCTTTTCTAAAACTTCTCTTTGATTATCTCCAGTTACAGTAATTCCGGTTTTAGTATCAGTTGTTTCCCTGATTTTAACTAAACGTTCTAATACTTCCTTATTCTCTAATATACCTGTCTCAAAAGTCGCAGAATGTATTTGATAATAATGAAGATGAGGAAGGAATTGCTTCGTGAATTCCCACTGTTCTTTCAATCTATTCAGACTATGTTCTTTGTGTTCGTGTTCTACTGCATCAGGATTGAAATCAGCAATATAACGATAGCCCCATTTAGATGAAACGATGATGCTAGCATCATTTTTCTCTTTCACCCATTTCAATAATATTTCCTCTGCCATTCCATAATTCGGAGCAGTATCAAAATGTCGTATGCCCATTTCATAAGCATATTCGAGCACCTCGATTCCCTTTTTTTTGAAGGTGTTAAGGTCAAACGTTTTTGGAGCGATATCATTTTTAATATTGATATACAAAGGTCGTCCTATTGCTGCTGTTCCAAATCCTATTTTCATGGTATGGATATTTTAACGAAGAGAGAAGGAATGAGCATACGCTAGATGCGTAGCCCTTCTATACCAAATCTACTTGACCTCCTTCAGTAATACAACATAAACAGGTAAGTGATCCGAATAACCACCCTGATATTCTCCTCCACCAAAAGTTCTAAAAGGATAACCTTTATACTGTCCCGTTTTTAATATCATATATGGTTTCTTATATACTTTTGTTTGATGTAGAAAATAGCCTTCTGTATTTCCTTTAAGGCAAGCCTTACTCATCAATATTTGATCGAATAAACTCCATGCATCTCTATATGCTAATGTACCATATCCTTTTTTAAAGAAATTATACATAGGATTGTATAGGTTTTTCGTAGTAACTTTGCTTTGCTTATTGACGCCTTGCATGATAGTCTTCACACTAGGACTTATAGGATCGTCATTCAAATCACCCATAATATAGAACTTAGCTTCTGGATTCACACTTAATATCGCATCAATAGTATCTTTGCAAACTTGTGCCGCCGCATTTCTAAATGGACGGGAACGCTTTTCTCCTCCACTTCTACTTGGCCAGTGATTTACCAATACATGAATAGTTTCACCATCAAACTCGCCTTTTACAAATAAAATATCACGAGTATATTTTCTTCTGCCATCCTCTTTATAAAGCTTTACCTCTAAAGGTTTGGATTCCGTTACCTTGAAATATTTAGGATTATAGATCATCGCACAATCGATTCCTCTTTTATCAGGAGAATCATGATGTACTATTTTGTAATTTCTATCCTTTATTGCTTCTTCCTTAACGAGATCTTTTAATACAGCTAGATTTTCTACCTCAGAAAGACCCAGTACCGCAAACCCATCTGGATTCATGTCCGTTCCTACCTCTGAAATAACCCTAGCCATGTTACCAAGTTTTTCTTCATACTTATCTTTTGTCCAATTATTACTGCCATCTGGTAAAAATTGTTCATCATTGATTTCCTCATCATCATAAATATCAAATAGATTTTCAACATTATAGAATCCAAGTATTCCAGCCTTGTACTGTTTTTCTTTTTGTGCAAATGATTGATTTACAATAAATAAGAAGCAAACGGCAAATAAAACGTGATATTTCATGTTCAGTATTTTTCACAAATATATCTAATAGTGGACTCTAATTCTCCTAAAATCCTCCTAAAAGATGCTAGGGATAGATTAATTTTCGGTTAATTCTTGAGCATAAAAACATTGTTAGACAGTTTATTTAGTTAATTTTGCAACTGATTTACTGATAATTACTAATTTGCATGAAGAATTTTACACTATTATTAACCATTCTGTGTGTTTCATTTACAGCTTTTGCTAGTAATATAAACACAACTTTGGATAAAGAAACTCTTATAACAAGAGACACTATACCTAAAGATTCCATTATTAATAATATTCCGATTATTTCCCTCTCGGAATCGGAATTGGAACCAGAAGATCAATTCGAGAATATTTCTGGATTATTAACTGCTTCAAATGATTTATTCGCAAATACTGCTGCATTCAATTTTGGTGTGGCACGTTTCAGGATAAGAGGTTACGACAATAATGCCACACAGGTCTATATCAATGGATCTTCCATGAATGATTTGGAAACAGGAGGTACCTATTGGAGTCTATGGGGTGGACTGAATGATGTATTCAGAAATAGAGAAGCCAGTATAGGCTTATCACCTACATCCTTTGGATTTGGCGGTTTGAACGGTGCTACCAATATAGATATTGGTGCAGCTTCCCAGAGAAAGCAAAAACGAATCAGCTATGCTTCTTCCAATCGTTCTTACTTCCATAGAATAATGGCTGTCTACACACCGGAGTTAAAAAACGATTGGTTCTTTACTGTATCTGGTTCCAGAAGATGGGCAAAAGAAGGTTATGTAGAAGGAACATCCTATGATGCATGGTCGTATTTCTTAGGTGTAGAGAAAAAATTCAATGGAGGTAAACATTCTCTAGCATTCAATACATTTGCTGCTCCTAATCAGAGAGGAAGAAACTCTGCCAGTGTCTTGGAAATGTACGAACTAGCAGGTACGAATTATTACAACCCTAACTGGGGATACCAAAATGGTAAAAAGAGAAATGCAAGAGTGAATAGCTCACATCAGCCTGTCATGGTTTTGAATCATAAATGGAAGATTAATGAAAATTCAGATTTGAGTACATCTGCCTCATACCAGTTTGGGAGAAATGGTGGTACTGCATTGGATTGGAATGGAGCTAATGATCCTCGTCCTGATTTTTATAGAAAACTACCATCATATGCAGAAGATCCTAGAATTGCACAGGAGACATATGATGCCATGAAATCTAATCAGGACTATCGTCAGATAAATTGGCAAAACCTATATAATACCAATTATCTTTCAGCAGAAGAAACAATAGAAAATGCCAATGGTATAGATGGAAATAGCTACACAGGTGTTCGCTCTAAATATATTGTAGAAGATAGAAGATACGATAGAAAAAAAGCTGATTTTAATA
>JBNMOV010000377.1:0-5059 GCA_051275765.1 Maribacter sp.
ACACAAATACCAAAAATTAAATGTTGAAGTTCCGCCTTTCAGCGTTTAGTGGATGAACGAATGATTTTCGATGCAATCGAAATGAATGTCTAGTAGACATTCAAATGAGAGAACCGCTAGCGGGTAGTGCAGAAAATCCGTTTAAAACAAAATACTGTTTGAGCATAAACTGTTGTAAAACAAATATTTACAACTATTTGACAGATGAAGCTAAAAATAACAAATGCTATTAAAGCGAGTTTATTTTGTTTAGTATTTACAAGCTTTTGGAGCGTATAAAACGCTGTACAGCGGTGATTTTTCGTTTTTTTTACCAAGGAAAAAGACAAAGAACACTTTTGCTCCCCTAAGCAAAAATGCAGAGAATTTTGAGCGACCTAAGTATTATATTATTTTCCTACTCCCTGAATTAAATAATACTGGTTGTTATCTATTTAAATAGATAACAACCAGTATTATTTTTTCCCCAACAATTCCCTACCTTACATTTCCACATCAAAACACTACTAAATGAAGTATAGGCTACTTTTTATCATCACTATTCTAACTTTTACATTTTCCCTACAAGCTCAAAATATAGTAGATCGTTCCAACTACAAGCTACTCTGGGAAATAACTGGCAATGGTTTTGAAAAGCCTAGCTATCTCTTTGGTTCTATGCACATAGAAGATGATCGAGTGTTTGATTTTTGTGATTCTATGTTGGTTTGTTTAGAAAATTGTGAAGGATTTTCTGGAGAACTGAATATGGATTCCATGATATATTTCGTAATGAAGGCGATGTTTTCAGAAGATACGACTAATATATTAAGAGATATTTTGAGTGCTGAAGCTTACGAAGGATTGAATAATAAGTTACTAAATAAGGAAGGAAAAGGCATAGACGATCTGAACAATAAACAACCTTGGATCATAGAAATGATGCTCAAGGAAGATGCGCCAGAATCAGATAGCGATTTTGAATCAGCCTTGGATATGTATCTTTATAATTATGCTAAAAAACTAGGAAAAGAAACCTATGGATTAGAAGAAATAGAAGACCAACTCAGCCTTTCTTTACTCAAATACGAAACCTACCAAGAATACCTCACAGATACAGATACTATAGATTCTAACAACTCTAATGATATGTTGGAGCAATTGACACGTATTTATATCTCAGGGGATATAGAAGTCATCGACGATGTATTCGTGAAACCTATGCCAGATGATATGTATAAGCAAAAACTACTCACAGATAGAAATATCGTGATGGCTGATAATATCGAATTATTAGGACAACGAATGAGCATGTTCAATGTGGTAGGAGCAGCACATTTGCCTAGCGAAATGGGCGTGATAGAATTATTGAGAAAAAAAGGATTCTCTCTGCGTCCAGTTAGTCCAGATTTTACAGGAAAAAGCCAATTTAAAGATTTATCTCATATAGAATTGCCTTGGCAAGAACTAGATAGGAAAGCAGAAATGGAATGTGCTTTGGCGTTTCCTGTGGATGCGGTGAAAGTGGAAAAGCTCGATGGAACTGACATGAGTGATTTTGATTATTTCATCTCCATGGATTTACAGACGCAGGAATTATATATGTATTTAGGGATAGATGCAAAAAGAGAACTGAAAGAAGATGAAATAGAAAAGATACTGGATTTGGGTTTTCAAGGAGTTCTGGAAGGAGAAGAGGGAAAAGAAGCAGAACTTATCGAAACTCCACACAGCATTGAATATAAAGGCGTAAAAGGAAGGGCCGTCAAAGCAAAAAGCACTGAAGGAACGATAGACGCTCGAGCATTTGTCCAAGGAGACAAAATGTATTATCTCTATGTTTTTTCTCAAAAGGGAGATGTTAAAAACCAAGAACGATTTTTCAATTCCTTAGAGTTTTATCCTCACACAATAGAAAAAGTAACGGGCAAGATTCTAAGAAAAGACTATGCTTTTTCTTTTGAAGCTCCAATAAGTATGAAATATTCGACTACTGAGCAATACCAAATGGATGTCAATAATGAAAAATACCCCTATCCTCAGATTATCCATGAATACAAAGGATCAGATGATACCAAAGATGTTTTTTATTCTGTGCAGTTTTATGATATGCCAGAAGGTATGTATACCATTAATGAAGATGCTGTTATCAATCGTATGCTTAAGAATATGGAAGCTATTGGCATGACTAATATAAAGGATAGCGAAAAAGAAATTTTGGCTAAGATCAATAGGAAGGAATTTTCCTTTGAAAAAAAAGGCCTGGTTTCATTCGTAGGTTATTTTTTGAGAGGGAGTCGATTCATGACTGTTTTTGTAGCAGCTGAATTGGAGGAAGTAGCCCAACAGGAATACGAGCAATTTGTGTCGTCTATTTATTTATTGGATTTTGAAAAAACGGAATTTGTTATACAAGAAATAAAAGAAGCAGGTGTTTTTATAAAAATGCCCAACAATAGCCGCCAGAAATTAAAGGATTATGATAGTTATCCTTATGATAAATCTGCCACTCAACTTACGGCTACAGATACCAGCACCACTGCTGTTTTTCTATTGGAAACAATAGAATTATTGCCTTATTATGAAATAGAAAATATAGATACTTTTTTATTCAATCTTTATGAAGCTATGGCAGAAGAAGTGTATGAAGTCAAAAATGTAGCACTAGTACAATGCCAAGGATATCCTAGTATTCAATTTGATTTATTAAATAGTAAAAAAACGACGGTTATCACTAAAATGCAAATCACATTGATAGAAAATTGGTTGGTACATGCAGTTGCTCATTTGCCTAGAGAATTGTATAATACAGGATATGCTGACTTATTTTTTAATTCATTAAAAATAAATCCATTATTTAAAAGAGAGAAATCAGTAAAAAATAAAATAAATAGAATAGCAAAAGATCTCAGTACTACAGATGATGAACTGTATGGAAACTTACAAGATGCTATTTATAATTACGAGATTAAAAAAGAGGATTTATCTACTATTTATACGATATTAAAAAAAGACATTCTATTGGATACTTCGTCTATTTATTATTACACTATTAAAGAGCAATTAATAGAAAAATTAGAAGATATTAATGATAAAAATACAATTACTGTATTAGAAGAAATATTTCCTTTATCTAGTATGAAAGAACAATTGGCAATTTTGAATACAGTAGCTAGGGTAGAACGTGATTCGTTAAAAACCTATTGGAAATTAATGTATAGAATAAATTCAAACCATGAAGATTTTAGTTCATATCTAACTATACAGCATTTTTATGAAAATTTGCCTGCTGTTGTAGATAACATGAGTAAAATCATGGCATTATCTCAAATAAATATTTATACCAATGATGTATATGCTTTGATATACTCATTGACTAATGAAATAGATATTAATTGGGAAGAGGCAGTATTTTCTTATCAAAAAGGTATGTTAGCGTTATTGAAACGTGAGTTTTTGGAATGGAAATCTGAAAATGAAGGAGTGAATTCTAGTAATATTTCATTATTACAATATCTTATTATTATACAATCAGATTTGCCTGGTAATGAGGAATTATATGCTTTTTTAGAAAATCATATAATTGATGCAAAAGGTTATTTGGCTACTCAGATGGGAGGAACATTATTGAAAAACAATATTCCATTAGAGGAGGAAATATGGAATAAAATAGAAGCAGAATATTTAACTTATGCTGTTATAGATGATGTCGTAAATGAGGATAATGAATATCATGATCATCCATTAATTCCTAAGAAATATAAAAATCAAAATCACGCAGCAAAGATGGGTTTAATTACTTGTTTTGAAGATAATTATGATATTCAAGGTATTAATTTTATACGTAAAGAAAAAATTAAAAAAGAAGGAGATAATTATAATCTATACATTTTTGAACTGAAGAAGGAGTATTATTCAAAAGAAAAAATAATTGGCGTTTCATTACAGCCTAGTAATAAAAAAGAATATCAATTTTATCCTATTTATTATGATTATGGTTTTTATGAAAAAGAAGGCTTCGATTTAGAGGAATCTATTGAAGAATTAATGAAAGGTTTCTATAAGTGATTTATTATTTATTAATAGGAATCGTAAAATAAAAGGATGAACCCTTTTTACCATTGGAATCTACCCAAATAGTATCATTTAATTGATTGACTATTTTCTTACAAATAGCTAATCCTAAACCTGTACCTTTAAATTCTTGTTTATTGTGATCTCCTTTGGAAAATAGATTGAAAATTCGTTCTTTCATCACGTGAGGAATGCCTACGCCATGGTCCGTTATTTTAAACCTAATTTTATCTCCTTCGTCTATATAAGAAATATCAATAATGGGAGTATCCTTGGATTTATATTTTAATGCATTGCCTATTAAGTTTTGGAATAATAAAATCAAGTGTGGTTTTATTTCTTTTCTCTGAGGCATTTTTAGATGTTTAATGATAGCCTCATTAGCCATTACTTCAGCAGAAAGATTATTTTTTACAATGAGTAATATATCTGAAAGCTCTAATATTTCCATATAAGTTTCCCTTTTGAGTGTTGTAAATGCCAATAAATCATCAATGAACGTACTCATGTTTGATGAACCATCTTGTATGAATTGCATGAATTCATGTTGTTGGATATTTTATCTGGCATCGTTCTATCTATTAAACCAATAAAACTATTGATAGTGCGAAGTGGTGCTTTCAAATCATGAGAAGCGATATGTACAAATTGTTTCAGCTCTGAATTATAATTTTACAGCAATTTATTCTGATCCCGAATAGGGAGGGATTAGAAAAATTCTTGCTATGATAATTGCTAATCAAATGAGAAATTATAAAAGCAAAAAGAATAAAAGTTATCCCGTAGGCTAGACTAACAACCTTAATAACTTGTTCAATCTCCACAAAAAAGAATCCCAATAAAAAGGAAATAAGAATAAAGGAGAAAATAGCTATTCTTTCCTTTGTTGAATATATAATAGTGGTAGCAAGGATCAAAGTGTAAACTATGATTGTAGAAATATCCTGATTGGACAATAAACCTATTATTGTAATTACAACTCTGCAGAATGAAGTAAGATAAAGAG
>JBNMOV010000378.1:0-5058 GCA_051275765.1 Maribacter sp.
TACGAGTACTAGGTACTTGGCGTAGTCCAATATTTTTTGTTGATCTTCTGTACTTAATTCTGTGAATACTTCAGTTATTTCTGCTGTTTTTTGAGAAGTATCATTTTGGCTAAAAACAGCTATTGGCATAATTAATCCAATGAGAAATATACCTGAAATTATTCTTAGAAGTGTTATAGTGTTGTTCATAATTTGAGATAAAAGTAGTGTTTGTAAGATGAGTTATCAAGTTTTTAACTTTAAATAACGATGGAGGTGGCCAACATTAACTACGTATTAGGGTTTTAAGGCATATTTAGAGCTTGAATAGAATTTTTTGTATAGCATTAATGAGTAATTATAACTTTAGAATTCTTTAAAAAAAAAGATTAATATTGAAAGAAAATTTAGAGTCCTATTTCAAATTGAGAACATATTCTTACTGCAATGTAACTCCATATCTCACATTAATTGTCATAGGTGGACTCATCTTTAGAGGGCGTAGTGCATACTGCCTATTTCCTATATTATTGATAACAAAATCAACTTTGTGCTTGTCATTAATATTATAGGAAGTTCTCACATCAAAGACCAGATCTCCTTTGGTACGGTTGCTTCTAAATATTGATAGACTTTCTACTATATTTCCTACATCTTCACTATTGGCAGCGACGAGTCCTTCTATGAGTCCTTCTCCTTTGAAAAAGTCGTCTATGTCGTACATATATCCATTGTAATTGGCTGCTAATCCGAATGTGAATTTATGAATATCCATTTCCATATCGAATCTAGCTACATGCAATGCTCTAAAGTTGAGGATGCTATTTTGAGCGAGTGGATTATCTGCTTTTAATATGATAGATCTAAATAAATTTTTAATATACTTGCCTACTTTTTTTTGAGAAGGATCTCCTATCAAATCTCCTGGATAGGAATAGGTGTAACCTGTCCAAAAACGAGCAGGGAATTGACCAAAAGATCCTTCTCCAAAAGCGGATATTTCAAAACCTGCGATACGTGCTCTGTTGACATTAATCATCCTAAAACCTAGCCCCTCCTGATTCAATACAGCAATTAAGGTATCTCCAATAGTCGCTCCACTCGCTAAGATAGAATCTGGCAGGTATAATCCAAAACGGAATTCTGTCATGTCTTTATAATCCATCCAAAAAACTGATGCATCTACAAAACCTTTCCAATTTCCTTTTTTTGTTCCAATAGCTCTTTTGTAACCTATTTCTGTACTCGATCCAAATTCTGCCTTAAGATTAGGGTTAGACAATACCTTTATCTCGTCTGTGAGATCGTCATTGATATATTTTTCTGCAAGACTAGGAATTCTGTATCCCTGTCCAAACGATGTACGAATAAAATCCTTTTTTGAAAGAGCGTAATTTACTCCTCCTCTGAAAACAGGAATAGTAGATGATTTGCCTTCGTTGGAATCATTGAAATTTTCTATTCTTGTGCCAAAGGTCAGATTCAATTTCTCATTAAAAAATGCTTTATCTATCTGGAAATAAGCAGATGAAATATCTATCTTTCTTTTGATATTGATGACTGTAGAATCTGAATCGGCTGCTGCGTTATTAAAGAGATTACTTTTGGCATATATTCTTTGATAGGATAGACCTGTAGTCATCACGATATCGTGTTTTTCTATTCTCTTTTGGAATTGATAATCGCCTGTATAAACGCCTGCAGGAGCATTACCTGCGGAAGTGAATCTACCTATATTAAAATACCTGAATTTAAGACTGTGCTTATTATCCTGTTTGTCGAAAGCGGTGAAGTATGGATCTATATTCAGTGAGTAATATTTGAATTGGTCGATAGGATCTATGATGTGAGTGTAAGCGTTTTCGCTTCCATCTGACCACAAGAAAAAATCGCCTTTGATGTGTCGCATGACATTGGCATTGATACCCATTGAGATTTTGTCATTATTAGGTGGACGATATCTAGTATTGATATTGAAACGGTATCGTTGTTCGTCTGCTGTTTTGAGGTAGCCCCTGTCATAATGGATATTCGCTCCTAAGACTAGATCGAAATTGTTTTTAATTTTTTGGCGATGAGCTAAAAATATGCCAGTAAAAAATGGATTCATACCAGTACTATCTTGCTTATACCATCTTCTACCGTCCTTTTTGGGAATATTATACATGCCAGAATAGATTGTCGCTTTGGTATAAGGTTCTGTGGTAGGGTATGCAGTACGAACGTTGATCACGCCATTTAATCCTCCAGAACCATAGAGTACAGATGCTGCTCCTTTGATGATTTCTATCTGTGCTGCGTTTTCTATGGGAATGAAATTCCATTTCACATCACTGAATTCTCCTGCTAATAGCGGCTGTCCATCCACAACTACAGCTACTCTACTTCCAGCTCCATAAGCAAATCCGCTACCACTTCTGATATTGGCTTGTCCGTCTACGATTTGTACGCCAGGTACTCGCTCTAATACTTGTGATAAATCTGTGGTTACGTTTCTTTCTATAAATTCTGGTCTGATGACTTCTATTGAAATAGCTTCCTTTGTAATGTTTCGTTCATAGCGACTGCTAGTTACTGTAGTGATGACTAACATTTCAGATTCTTCCTCCATTGAAATGTCTAATGTAATCGATTCTTCTGAGTTAATGCTAAGCGCCTTTTCTATGGATTTGTATCCTAAATAAGAAAACGTAATGGTATAATTGCCATCCACTAATGAAAATTCGTAGCTTCCATCTATATCAGAAACTGTTCCTGTTTTATCATCTAAACCTATATTTACACCAATTAATTCTTCGCCTGTAGCTTGGTCGGAAATGATTCCTTTTACTGTTGTTTGTGCGAATGCGAGGACTGAGGTTATTGTGAATATAAGTGTTAGTATGAATTGTTTCATATTAAGTATTTTAGTGATGGACTTTTTTTAACCTTTTTCAAGTTGATTAAAAGTTAGTGCTGAACTTAGCTTTAGCAAACCTTTTAGGTTGATCAAAGCGAGGTACTTATTAAACTAACGTTTTTAACATCGTATTCCATAAGGCATCTGCTGATTTTTGCCAAGTATATTTTTGGCAATTTTTCGTTCCTGCTGTTATCAGTTCTTGGCGATAGCTTTTATCTTTAGCCATTTTAATCATCGCTTTGGTGATCGTTTCTACATTAAAAGGATCTATCAAGATAGCTCCTTTGCCTGCTACTTCTGGCATTGATGTCAAATCGGATGTGATGACAGGCGTTTTCATGTATTGTGCTTCTATGATAGGGATACCAAATCCTTCAAAATAAGGTACATAAGTCAAGGCTAATGCAGAGCCTAATATTTTTTTCAATACTTGCTCGCTTACTCGTCCTGTGAAAATGACATCTTTTTGGAAAGTCATTTGATTGTAAACTTGCTCCATTTTATCCGTTCCCCATGCTTTTCGCCCTATCATGACTAGTTTGACTGGCGAGTTTGTTTGTTTTTTAAAATTTTCGAATGCTTTGAAAAGGTTGCTTACATTTTTTCTGGGGTGCATTGCTCCAATGTAGAGAAAGTAATCACAGTTATTGGCATATTGGATTTTAGTGGCTTGTTGAGTTTCTTTTGAAATAGGCTGATAGCTTTCATTGCAACCATTATAAACTACATCAATTTTATCGCTTGGAATATTGTATTGTTGAGATATATCTTGTTTGGAATATTGAGAAACTGTGGCGATACGCTGTGCTTTATGAGCAAATTTTGGGGTATAATATTGATAATATTTTCTAGCTAGTTGGTTAATATGTTTAGGATAATGTTCAAAAGCCAAATCGTGGATGACTAAAGTGATTGGGATATTGGTACTCAATGAAGCATAGCCATCTGGTGATAAAAATAGATCTGGTTTTTCTTTTTTCAATATTTTTGGCACCGCCCATTCGAACCATAAGTACCATAAAAAAGGATGTCTAGCAGGTGGCTGAATTATAATAGGGCGGACGTTTTTTGCATAAATGAACGATTCGTCATAAGCTCTATCGAATAGAAAAATAAATTCATGTTCTGGATGCTGTAACACGATTCGCTTGAGCGTTTCATGTGTGAACCAACCCATTCCTTCTAGGCGATCTTTCAGTAAAAAGCGTGTATTGACAGCAATCTTCATTTTTATTTTTAGTACATTGATTTTTATAATATCATTACAATATATTTACACAAAGTAATTCTAATTTGGAATATACCATATTTATTTCCAGAACACTTAAGGATCGTAGTCCTTTTTTTTCTTCCTTTGGTGAGCCAATAAACATCAAGGCGTATTCTCTTTTGGAATTTTCGCCAGTTAGTTTCGTACAACCTAAGGAAGTAGATTTGATTTTTTTTTATAGTAGTAATGCTGTTCGTTTTTTCTTTTCTCAATTGGAAGAAGCTCCTTCTAGTTCTGAATTTTGCTGTATGGGAACGGGAACTGCTGCAACTTTAATGGCGTTGGGACATGAACCTTATTTTGTAGGAAAGGAAAATCCATCTACTATTGCAAAGGATTTTTTAAAATTATCTAAGTCTAAAAAAGTACTTTTCCCTAGAGCTAAATATTCTAAAAAATCTGTTCAAAACATCATTCAAAATGAGGTAGAGGTTTTGGATATCGTGGTATATGAAAATAGTAAAAAAACAGTTTTCCCTGACCCCAAAGCAGATATGTTGATATTTACTAGTCCACTTAATGCAGAAGCTTATTTTGATTGTATTCCCTATCGAGGTGAATATTTATTAGCTATTGGGCGTACCACATTGAATTATTTGGAGAGTTTGGGTTTCGAGGATGTGATGATTTCTGATGCTTCTACAGAGGGAGATTTGGCTGATGCAGCAAAGGCTATTATTTTTGGTCTCCAATAAATGAACGATGTGCCGTCTTTTTAACTTAAGTAAAATACTTTTTCCATCATTAAAAAAGCACCAAAAAAGCCTAACCTTGATGAGTTTTTTTAGAGAATTAGGTGGATGCACTTTTGTTAATCTAGAGGACTAATACGCAATTGAATAAATAAATGGACTCCTTTAGCTGATTACTTCGTTACAAATACTCGCTGATGCTAAGGCATCGCCTG
>JBNMOV010000379.1:0-5058 GCA_051275765.1 Maribacter sp.
TAAATTCCGATATGCCCAAAATTTGTACTTATCAGCTTCTGTGTCGTTCCAAAAATACTCATTACGCTACGGCGTAACTCCGTTTTTTGTGCCTAACAGAAACTAATAATTACGGCAGATTAACATACCTTTACTTATGAGTTAGTCCACTAGAGCTGTGATCAATTATATTTTTGGTTCTTTGACAAATGTCCTGAAATGTTTAATTTAGAGTAATGTCACAGGAAGAATTTTATCAAGAATTAATAGGTTTTTCAGATTTGAGAATAAATTCAATTGAAAATGTTTTACCGTTCCTTATATACTTATAATAAGAATCCCATTATAATGAAAATGTTGGCGACTATTTATTTGAAGTATATTCATTAATAGATGCAATCTACTAACTTCACTTTTTTTAGTTTTGGCATGCTACGAACATCAGATTAAATTTTGACAGCCTATGGCTATCTTGGTTTTATGGTCGACTTCCCCTTTAATAGCTTATTAGGATTAGGTTTATTAGCTATTTTGAGCTTCCGTTGCATTTCATTAAAAACAGCATCAGTATGAAATTTACTCAAAATTTGACTGGTAGCAATAACTTCTTTTTTATGTGTTTCAAGCGAAATAAAGACATTATCTAATTCATACCAAACTTTCAGTTTGGTTCCTTTCTTATCTTTTATAATAGCTGCATAAATATTCAAAGGTTTTGAACTCACTTCCTCAATAATCACATCACTAGCTAGAAATTCCTTTGTTTTTTTATTCTTTTTAGCTTTAGCTTCGTAACTTTTAATATGTCTTTTCCATTCAAGTTCTAAATTCTTATGATTGTATTCTTTAAAATTGAGCATAAATATATTAGAGGAATCTTTCTCTAGGGAAACGCTATCATCTTGAGCATGTACAACTGAAAGTAGAAATAAAGTAATGATGCAAATAGTACCTATCTTTTTCATGGAATTATTTTTTGTGAATACGAAATTATTCAATATTTTTTTCTAATATATGCAAAATAATAAAAATTCAAAAGACATTACATCATGGCATCATGATCACAAATGCGATAATAGAAACTATTGTAATGCGATTAGCATTTTTAGAGAAAACAAGTTGCTGGTTGAATAAACGAGCGTAACCTAATGCTAAAGGAACCATACTTCCTAATGGAATAAGTGGCATAATTTCTAAGAATTTTGGTTTTGCAATAATTAAATCCAAATTTATACCTACCAAAATTACAACAGATACAGCAAAGTAAATGATGTAAATAAAAATACGTTCCAGCAATAATATTTTATCTTTATTTTTTTTTAGCTCCCTCACTAAAGTATTCGAAAAGAAAAGGTCTGAATGAAGTATTAGCGGATGTAATGACGATTCTAATCAAGTTCGTCAAAGCGAGTAGCACGGCAAATTTTCCAAGCCATTCCCAACCCAAAAAATGTTCAATAAAAAATCGATCTATCCTTTGGTTTACCCTAAAGAAGATAAGAAAAGGGATGAATGTTACAGAGTATCCTAATGATGGACGAATAAATCCCCACTTCAAATTAAAAGAAATCAAATTGATATGGTTAATAATAAAATAGGAAAAAACGAATGAAGTTCCTACAAGATTTCCCAATAAAACCCCTGTAATGCCCATATTCATGGGGAAAAGGAAAAAAAGTTGGAATCCTGTATTCAACAATAATGAGGCAAGTGAATATCCAACAAATTCAAAGAATGATTTTTTATTTTTTATATAAGCATAATAAATGCGGAGATTAATCAGCAAGAATGATGTACATAGTATAATAAGTACGTCTGGAAAAAAGGATAAATCATTACTTTTTAAAATCCAATCCAATATTGTAGGACTAAGTAAGATCAAAAATGCTAATAAGCTAAATGAAATTAATAAGGAAGCAGTAAATATATTTGAAATGTAGGCCTTGAGCTTTTCTGGTTGGCTTACATAGTCATAGTAGTAGGTTTGTACAGCAGTCTCCAATCTCAGATTACCAAATATTTCAAAAAAACTACCAAATATGTATATGATAGCCAACATCCCATAATCATCTACATCAAGCACCAATAAATAAACGGGCAAGAGAAAAAATCTTATAACCAAAGGCAACATACTCGTGCTTGTTAGTAGTAGGGAAGCTGAAATGAGATTTCTGAAAAATTGACTTAATCGTTGCAATAACTTGATTTGATTGGAATAAAATGAAAGGTTATTTGGATATCTTTTTGTAGCCGTATCAGGCTAATTAAGAGAAAGGCAGAGTCAAAAATCTTCTAACTAGAAGCATTCTTGAAAATCAAGTCCTTACAAATACAACTCTTAAAGCTAATTTAAATAAACCTATAAGTACTTGATTTTTATATTTTATTCTCATCACTATGGATAAAATCTACAAACATCACTCTTTTCTTAATTTAATATGTAGGTTGCTCAAAATTTAAAATGAAAAGTTCCCCGTGTTTTTGAACAATGTGGTTTCGCTCTTTTCAACTATCTTTTTAAAGATATAAAACCATAAGCAATTGTACAAACGTAAAAAATCGAAGCCCAAAGTTCCGCCTTTCAGCGTTTAGTGGATGAACGAATGATTTTCGATGCAATCGAAATGAATGTCTAGTAGACATTCAAATGAGAGAACCGCTAGCGGGTAGTGCAAAAAATCCGTTAAAAACAAAATACTGTTTGAGCATAAACTACTGTAAAACAAATATTTTAAGCTGAGTAGCAAAAGAAGCTAAAAGCAACAAATGTTATTAAAGCGAGTTTATTTTGTTTAGGATTTACAAGCTTTTGTAGCGTTAAAAACGCTGTACGGCGGTGATTTTTGATTCTTTTCATCTAGGAAAAGAATCAAAAACACTTTTGTTACTAAACCAAAACACAACGAAATTTTGATTAAAAAGCATAGGATTTTGAGTATCCTATTTAATATGCCAAATAATCAATACCAATTAAACTCCTCACTCTCTATCACATAAATAAAGAACAACTCATGAGAATCTCCTAAAAAGGTAGACCATTCTGTAAACTGTGTGGAGTAGGAATAACCAAATTTATACCTTTGATCGATCAGTGCACCTATTTCTCCAGTGACCATATTAGAAGTGGAATAACCGAAGCCAACTAGGAATTTTTCTGCAAGGATCATCTTGACATTAAAATTCAAATGAAGGGGAGAATGAATGGAGTATTTCGCCCAAACAGAAGGCATCATGAATGATTCTTCATTGTATCCAATAGGAATTTTACCATACATCATGCCATACATATGGCGTTCTCGTTTGATAGGAGATAATTGGGTATCTAGATTAAAATTGGAGGTCAACCCTAAAATCTGAGGAACGGAAAAGCCAAAACCCATGAACTCATTATAATAATAAACACCTGCTCCGACCTCTGGCAAAAAGGCTGATTTTTTATCGCCTATCACCAGTTGATCATCCAAATCTGTAACGATGAGCTGTTCGCCATTCAAGCGATGCTGAAATAAACCCAACTGTGCACCAATAGATATCCAGTGTGATTCTCCACCAAAGGAGGGGATTTCGATATGATAAGCGTAATTTCCTGCCACGCCATTCGTCATGGTAGGCCCAGTGCGATCATGAACAATATAGCCAGACACTCCCATATTATAATCTTCCATTAAGCGATGGGTGTCATAGGTAATAAAGCCTGTCTGTGGTGATCCAGGTATATTAGTCCATTGATATCTATAGAACATCCCTACGGATTCTTGTTCCTCTGAACCAGACATGGCAGGATTGATAATGAAGCCCATATTACGATACTGCTCAAAGAGTGGTAGCTGTTGTGCAAACGAGTTCGTACAACAACTTACTAACAATAATATAACGAGAGGATGTAACTTCACAACGTGATTATTTAGTTCATTAAAATTTATTTCTCAATTTTAAGGAAAGGTAATTTAACTACTTTTGCTGTAAATTTCTTATTCCTCATCACTATTATTACTTCCGTATCCGACATTGAGCAGGATTTGCTTACATATCCCATACCTATTGGATATTCTAATGAAGGCGACATCGTGCCACTAGTTACTTCACCTATCTCGTTTCCTTTGGTATCTTCGATGATATATCCATGCCTTGGCACTCGTTTACCTTCCATTGTAAATCCTACCAGTTTTCTGCTGACTCCTTCTGATTTTTGTTGTTGGAAAATGGCTTGAGAATTAAAATCGCCCTTCTTTACTTTTGTAATCCAACTCAAACCAGCTTCTATTGGTGAAGTGGTATCATTGATATCATTTCCATATAAGCAATAACCCATCTCTAGACGAAGCGTATCTCTTGCTCCTAATCCACAAGCTTTGATATCATATTCTGCTCCAGCTTCCATGACCTTATCCCAAATCGCAGCAGCAGAATCCTTTGGTATATATAA
The DNA here is from genome assembly GCA_051275765.1 of Maribacter sp. Taxonomy (GTDB): domain Bacteria; phylum Bacteroidota; class Bacteroidia; order Chitinophagales; family Saprospiraceae; genus JAHDCE01. The sequence continues at coordinate 4,406 of JBNMOV010000379.1, forward strand.
TTCAAAACCTCCAGAACCCGTATAACCAGTGGCAGAAATAATCACATCTTTCTCTCCAGCAAATGTGCCTACTTTGAAAGTATAGAATGGAACTGCTGATAAATCTACATCTGTCAGCTTCTGTAATGTTTCATCTGCCTTAGGACCTTGAACAGCTAGAAGTGCCATATCATCAGAGATATTTTTCATATCCGCATCAAAATTCTTATTATTTTCTGCTATCCAATTCCAATCCTTATCCATATTGGAAGCATTCACCACCAATAAATATTTCTCTTCTCCCATCTTATACACAATGAGATCATCTACGATGCCGCCTTCTTTATTAGGAAAACAAGAATACTGTGCATCTCCTATCTTTAATTTGGAAACATTATTGGAAGTAATATACTGTACTAAATCAAATGCCTTAGGGCCAGAAATCATGAATTCTCCCATATGGGATACATCGAACATTCCTACATTATTTCTTACTGTGAAATGTTCGTCCTTAATACCTGCATAGCTAATCGGCATGTTATATCCTGCGAAAGAAGCCATTTTTGCTCCTAATTCTATGTGTTTCTTGGTTAAAGCGGTGGTTTTCATTGATAACTATTTTTAATGTTTCATGGATTTTTAATCCACGATTTTATTGATTTATATAGGCGTAT
>JBNMOV010000380.1:0-5043 GCA_051275765.1 Maribacter sp.
ACGGATATCAATGCCCTGGGGAAATTAGAAGATTATGAATGGTGACTTTTTATCTAAAATTTCTTATCATCAATCCCATCCAAATACGCCAATATATCAGTAGCGATATTTTTTACAATACCATCTTCAAAAGGAGAATTCAAATTAGCTAATTCTAATAATTTCAAAAAATGCTGTGTACCTCCAGCATTACAAAGGTTGACATAATCTGTCCATGTCTCTGTTCTCTTTTTATTGGATTTTTGCCAAAATTGAAAAGCACATATCTGACCCAATACATAGTCAATGCTATAAAAAGGCATTTGATAAATGTGCATGATTCGTTGCCATCCTCTGCCACTTTCCAGATAAGTAATCATTCATGGGTGGCAAAGTTTGGGCAGAGAGTGAAGGGACTGTTTTTGGTTTTGAATTTAGGAAAACAGTAGTATCTGACTCAACATTGATAGTTGATATTCAAAAGTAGTAAGATAGTGGAGAAACTATAATTAGTAAGTGATGAAGATATTACCAGTGAAATAATTATTTTATTGGATGTTAAATGTACCTCATATCATATTATTATCTTAACAACATGATAAACTTTCCAAACTTCCCCTTAATTTTGTCTTAAACAATTTTTAGCCATGTATAAATTACTCATCTTTATTGTTATTGGATTAGTCTTTGTCACGTTATGTGCGAATATTTACTTTAGAGTAACTGTGATGAAAGCATACAAAAAACTAGTACAGAACGACGTGGATTTCAAGGGCGTGCACTTTTTTAATACCAAACGAATGGAAGAAGAAGTGCTTCCACTTTATCCGCAACATCAAGACGATATTCTAACTTTTGTGAAAAATATGAGATATTCCATGAAAGTCTATACCATACTGATGGTGCTGATTACCATGTTTGGAGGAATATTAATGTATTACAGAGAATAAAAAGTTGGATAGAAATCGTCTATATTTAGGATAGTCTTTTTATCTTAAAATCTCAATATCTATTATAAAATGCGAATTACTCTTACATTCCTACTCGTACTTTTTTTCTCTTTAGCATATGCCCAAGAGGGTTCTTTTGAATACAGTAAATTCAAGGGTACAGAAGGTTTATTATTGTCTTCTGATGCGAAGGAAGTAAAAGGAGGTAAAGTACATCTAACTCCTGCACAAAAAAATAAGAGAGGAGGACTTTGGTATTCAGCAGATAAGATGTTTGTTTCAGATACCTTCGAGGCGAGTTTCTGTTTTAAGATACACAAGCATGGCGGTGAAGGCCCTTCTGGAGAAGGCGGCGAAGGTCTAGCGTTTGTGATACATAATAATGAGATTCCAGGTAAGAATGGCAGAAAGTATGAAGGGATGGGCTATTCTGGCATAGCGAATAGTGTGGCGATAGAATTTGATACTCAAGATACAGAAGATATGGGCAGGCAGCACGTCAGCGTACAAACCAATGGTGTACTTGCCAACTCCTACAAAAAAGCATCCTCTCATGCTTCTATGACCTTAGATGATTACAATATCAAGGATGGAAAAGAACATACTGCTACGATTCATTATAATAATCCTTTTCTCACGATTTCATTAGATGGATTCCAAGTATTGCAATGTAAGATAGATTTATTGGAGACATTGAATCTGGATGAAGGACGAGCGTGGGTAGGCATTACTGCTGCCACAGGAAAAACCTATTCCATTCATGAAATCAACTGCTTTTCCATGGCGAGTCAAGAGAAGCATATTCCTTACGAAGTAAAAGCAGGTGGTAGAGAACTCAAACGTACCAAACGCATCGTAGTCCATTCCAAAGACATTAGAATTAGACTTTGGGACATCAATCAAGAAGATGGCGACATTGTTTCTGTTAATCTGAATGGCGAATGGGTTATAGACAATTACGTACTAACGAACGAAGGAGAATACTTCAATTTTAAGCTAGATGGACAAGTTAATTACCTTGTACTTCATGCTCATAATCTAGGCAAAATTCCTCCAAATACAGCAGGCATTTCTGTTTCTGATGGTGTAGGAGGAGAAACAGAATATACGCTCCGTTCTAATCTATATCTCAGCGATTCCCTTCTCATAGAATACCATCAAAAGGAAGATGATGGAGAAGATAAGGATCTTGAGGTAACTAGAAAAAGTGGTAAAGGGAAAGCGGATATTAAGGTGGAACCTAAGTAGGAATTAGTTTTCTCCAAGGATTTTATTTAATTTCCCTAATAAGTCTTTTAGAGGCGAATTCTTTTTTTGTTTTAAAGTATTTATCAAAGATTTATAATTTTCATTTTTACTAACTGATTGGTGTTTAGTAACTCTGGTTAACTTTTTTACAGTATCAAATCCATACTTTTTTAAAGGTATATCCAAATCATTGGATGTATCAATAATCCATTGTTCTAATGCTGGAACGATTACAACGATATAATGCTTTGTTTCTGGTAATCGTTTTAATTCTAATTTAAAACCATACACAAGTAATTGAATAAAATATTTTAGTTTTCTTGGAAAAAAGCAAATAAGATAAAATATTGATAATCAATTAAAAGCCGCCGTGTCAGGTGAACAAACACCTGACATGGCGACAAAAAATCAATATTAGTAACTGATGTTACGCAAAAGTAATTTATAAGTTTAATTTAGTGCTATCCAGCACTTTTATTTCTGTTCTTTTTGGATCTCCTGTACTTTTTTTCATTGATAAAAAAAGTACCAAAAAAATCTAGACCCGATGGATTTTTTTCCGCTCAAAAAGCACCTAAAATCCTAAACTGTATAAACTCGCTTTTTCAGCAATTTTCACTTCTGGTTTCATTGCTTACCTAGCTACATTTCTTTTGTCATCTTCATTTTTTGCTCATACAGTATGCAGTTTTAAACGGATTTTAAGCACTTTTTGAACTAAAATCCATAAGGTCAGTCCTTCTAAGAAGATAAGTATTATTCCTTTTTTCATGATTTAAAGTAGAGTAATTAGTTTTATTTCAGTTGATTACGCTTTTTTAAAATAAGTTTTCCACGCTCCCGACATTATGCAGTTTAGACATCGTCGTAGTGTTAAGAATTGCATCCAGTCGGGTAGTTTTTGGTTCTTTTTTGTAGAAAAAAGAACCAGAAACAATGAATAAGGATCTGACAGGTAATAACTAGTCATGCGAAATTAAAGCGGATTCCAATCTAATCATGCGTAACATCAATTAGTTAAGGCATCAATCGAAGTAATTAAGGCTTCTAATTCACTGTTATTTGTAATATCAGTTTTGTGTTTTATCAAATTAGCTTGTTCTGCAATTTTTTCGATACTTCGACTTACAACGTGCACTATACTCCTTTTTCTAATAATTGTTCTGAGATAGCTTTTTCAATTCCACTAGTGCCACCTACAATTATGGCTACTTTGTTGTTTAATTCTTTCATGCTTAAAATCTTGATAAAGGTAAGATCTGATATTAAAATATAACCATGAAAAGAACAAGAATACTGAAGCATAACTACTCACTATAATTATAAAAAAAATGATAGAATATTACTAAGGGACGAGAAACAAATAAACGATACAACTTATAACGCAGGATTTTTGCTTGCTAATAAGGCAAAAAACGCAGACATAGCCGTAGCTATGGCGAGTATTTTCAACGAAGTTAGCAAACAAAAAGGCAAGTTAGAATGTAGCGTTTATTTGTTTCTCGTCCCTTAGAAGAAGTTCATTGAAAATTAGGAAAGAAAAATAAGATGACAGGCGATATTTGCAATTGCAAAAAAATAAATATCCAAAATGCCTGTCATGAAAAATCTTTATCAAGAAATCCAACTGCGTCTATCTAAAGTAGGCAGTATTCCAAAAAATGGCAACGCCATCAAACGGATCAATACTTTAAGTGGTTTGGTAAGTGGGATGATACGCAAAGGTAGCAGTCATCTTCCAGATATAGGTAGTGGATTGTGTAAAAATATAGGTGCGAATAGCAAAACGATAGCGACCAAACGTTTCGTTGAAAACAAATGGACTGATTTTGAGAGTCATTACCTAACTTATCTTATCCCTTTTTTACATGGAATATTATTATGTTCCTGTTTTGGAGAAGGAATAATATTGGTCATAGATGGCAGAATCGGGGTATTCCAATCTGTTGGCTGACCAAAAAAGGGTCAAAGGGTCATTTTAAATCATCTGACCATGAGTCAATTATGATTTCGGCGATAAGAATACTTAAGCCTCTGCTTCCTGAAAAATCCCGAGTAACACTGTTGGATGATGGGGAATTTGACGGAATCGAATTACAGAATTTATGTCTGTCCAATGGTTGGGATTATGTTCTTCGTACAGCCAATAATACGGTTTTCTATGATGGTGATGAAAGGTTCAGAGCCAAAACAGTTAGTCCTAATCCCAGCACGGATTGTGTGTTTATTCCTTCTCTGTATTTTACAGAAGAACGTTTTACTAACGTTAATTTTGTCTGTTGGCATGATCATCAAAAACACGAAAAACCCATATCCCTGGTCAGTAACTTGGATTGTCCAAAGGAAATCATGGAGTTCTATGACCAACGATATTTCATCGAATGTCTTTTCAAAGGCATCAAATCCACCAGCTTCAACATCCATAAAACTAGGCTTAAAAAACTGGAGAGGTCTTTAATCTCATAATCATTGCGGCGGTTGCTTTTTTTCTGCTTACTGCCATCGCTATTAAATATGACGAACCCAAATGGAGGAAAAAAGTACAAAGAATCAGAAAAGACAGAAAAGTACTTTCTTTTTTCAGCTTTGCATACAGACTAATCCATTTTTTCATAGATACCGACGTAGGCTTTAATTTTTCTTTCCAATTTTCAAAGAACTGAATGATATTACTTATGTATGGTTTTAAATATTCTTATGAAGGATTTGTCGTTATTAGGCATTTATGATAAGGATTACTATGTGAAATCGATTTTGTTTTATTATTATGGGGTATAAGTTAGAATTATATTCCAAATAACTTCTATGTTAATTAACTAAAAGTAAAACGAAACCAATGAATACTTCAAATTTATTGACACAGTCT
>JBNMOV010000381.1:0-5042 GCA_051275765.1 Maribacter sp.
TATTTTCATGAATAATCCCTATTATTGCAAATAATATATTTTTAAATATATTTCCTTTTTCAGAAAACATATAGCTATCATTTACGATATTAACTGTCTATGAAATATCAAAATATACTTCTCGTTTCCTTCTTCTTGATTTCATCCCATTTGGTTTTCAGCCAAAATTTAGATAGTCTAAAAACAAGCATCTTTCCAGACGATGGACCAGCAATATTAGATAATTCTGGACTCAGTTTCACGACGAATTATGTTCCATCGAATTCCTTTTGGGCTTCGCCATTTCCAGAATCGGATGTATATCACGCCTTATTAAAATATGATCATCCAAGTAATCCAGATCAATCCTACGAATTAAGACTAGGAAAAGGAGGACAAATTTATTCTTTCCTCACTTCTTCTGGCGAAACAGTTCCTCCACAATATCCCGCTGTAGCCCCTTGGGTTGATGAAGTTTGGCAAATGGTGGCTGTAGATGGAGTATTAAATGATCCGCTTAATGATTTAGCTTATTTCATACACCAAGCAGGAGTTTATCTTAAAACTCCCGAACAGATGCAACCATTTTATTCTCCCATAATAGCAGAATATTATGATGATGAAGATCAGAGTTATACCATTGTGAATTGGGGCTTACAGGCTCATACTTCAGATAATCTATTTTCTGGATATACTTCTTCCCTACTCTATTATACTCGTTATAAAAATATTGGAAATGGAATTATTCAAGTAGATTATTTGATGTATAATTTTGGCGACGATACGATAAGTTTTATTAATATCCCTTGGGGAGGAGTAAGGAGATCCACCTATGATCATTGGTTTGCTTCTAATCCAGATCATACATATTATGAAGAGACAGGCACCTTCACTTCATACACAGAATTACTTACTAATACTGGTGGATGGGCAGCTTTTTCATCTGATCCACTAGGTAGTGCACCTACTTTGGCACTCATCATGGATAATGACGAAGGAACGCTAAGATTAGGCGATGCAGGTCAGATTTCCAATAGGGACTATACTGTTTTTGAAGGGATTAAATTTCCTGGTACAGACCTAACTTCTGGTAAGGCTATCAGAGCAAGAAACTACTATTTATTAGATTCAGATATTAATAGTATCCAAACGAATATTATTAATAATCTAGAAAACGAAACCTATTATGGTCCTTTTAATAAAAGCAGCACAGAAGTAGATAGTACAGCTTATTCCTTTGATTATCAAGGCAATGAACTCATTGCTATAGAAACCAATTATGCAAATGGACTTCAGTTAAAATTACGTCCATTTCTCAATAGTTATCCTGTATTCCTAATGCAATCTACTGATGAAGCATATAGGATTACTTCTGATTTATATACTTATTCCCCCTTGCCATATGATGGGAAATTAGCTGACGTACAGTTATTAGGTTATACCAATAACCCTACAAAAGTGGAGATAGAATCAGCACTCATTTGTTCTGGCGAAAACTATACTTTTCCTGATGGAAGTACACAAAATGCCATTATTTCTACTACTCGCTATATCAGCTCAGTTGGTTTAGCTTTTAATGGTTATGATAGCTTGGTATATACCATTATTCATGTAGATGAAAGTACGATTCCTTCTACCAATTTTATCAACAATGGTCCAGGTGGTGTAGGAAGTACAAATGGTGCATCTTCTCTTGCTCTTTGGTTGGATGCTAATCAGCTTTTAGGAGAAAACACGACTAATCCTACTAATGGAATTGCTATTGATAAATGGACAGATAAGAGTGGTTTCAATAATCATTACAATAATTCTGGTGTAAATAGACCTACATATAATACATCAAATTATAATGCTGTCAATTTTGATGCATTGGCGGCTAGTCCACAATTTTTGAATGGAACGCAAGAACGTCACCATCCTTATGGTTCAGTTTTCATTGCATTAAATGCTACAGATGCAGGAACAAGTAGTACGCTTTTGAGCAGTTCTGATTTGAATTTAAAATATGAGCAAGTACCTAATTCCGGATTTATAGGTTATTCTGAAATTGGTATTAATGACTATACTTCTACGATTCCTTCTTTATTTGGCACTGATAATATCGTATCCTTTCATGCTAACTGTAACAAGAATGAAATCGAATTACGTGCTGGAAATGTATCTCAAAATCTAAATGTAGGCAATAGTACAAATGGAATTCCATTAGGAAGTATAGGAACAGCTACAGAAAAAGCAGCAGGAGATTATTACGAAATCATCGCTTACCAAAATACACTTAATACAGTAGAACAAATCCTAGTTGATAACTATCTAAGTGCGAAATATGGTAACATTTCTATCAGCAATGATTTATATGATGAAGATGATAATGTGAATGGAGATTTTGATTTTGATGTAGCAGGAATAGGTAGAATTGATGTGAATAATATTCATGATGATGCCATAGGGACAGGTTTTTTGAGAGTCAACAATCCATCAAATTTAGACGATGGTGAATTTTTAATTTGGGGAGATAATGGAGATTCTGTCATCTTTGATAATGAAACAGATCTTCCAAATACTGTCATTGCAAAAGCTAGAAAAGTATGGAAAATAAGCGAAGTCAATCTATCTGCTAATCCAATAGATATTGGTAATATAGATTTACATTTCGACCTTTCTAGTTTGGGGCTTAGTTCATTAGAAAACATCATATTATTAATAGATACCAATAATAATGGAATCTTTGCAGATGAAAATCATATCGAAAGTAGTACTATTTCATCATCAGATTTTGAAGGTCAAACAATCATTAGTTTTGAGAATATGTCTGGCTCACTTGTCCAAGATGGGACTAGATTGAGTTTAGGTTATCTCACTCCAGATGCTCCAGGTGGAATCTATCCTAATTTAGCTTTATGGCTAAGTGCAGATAAAAATCTAGCTGACCAAAATGGAATGCAAATCATATGGAGTGACCAAAGCGAACAAAAGCATATCGCTACAGGAATTGGTCCAAGTATTGGTAATACTGCTCCAAAATTACTGAATTATAATCCTGTTGCCACCTTCGATGGCGTAGATGACCAACTTGTGTTGTCTAGTGGAATTTTTGGTAGTGAGACCTATAATGATGTCAATATATTCATCATGCAACGTCTCAATGCTGTTCCACATCAATCTACAATTATCAGAGAATCTGTTGTAGGAGGTGGTATTTCTTCTCATATGCCTTGGGAAAATGGGCGTGTTTTTTGGGATGCTGGTATATCTAATGGAGATGGACGAATTAATGTCCTTTCTGGAATGACTGAAGGAGATGATGCCTTCTGGACTTTGCTATCTCACAATGGAACGACTGATTTACAAGCAATTAGAAAAAATGGAAAAATGCTCAATAGCGACAATACAGCCATCAGCATGACAGGAAATAACTCTAATATGGCGATTGGATCAGCTAATGGAGGACTTTATTTTGAGGGTGATGTAGCAGAAGTTATTATTTATCTAGGTAATGAGGAACTCGAAACAACTGCCATTAATCAAATAGAATCCTATCTAGCATTGAAATATGCTAAAACATTAGATAATACAAATGGAGGAACAGCAGGAGATTATTTTAATGCTGAAGGCGAACTGATTTGGGATGCAGATGATAATAGTGCATACCACAATGATGTGATCGGAATATCTAGAGATGATGCGAGTACTTTTGAACAAAAACAGTCTAAAAGTAGTGATGATAATCTAGCTGTTTACATAGAAAATCTAGCTGCTGATAATATCCAAAATACTACTGCTATTAGTAATAATTTATCTAGCATTATCATTGGAAATAATGAAGGAGAACTCTTCGATCCTAGCCCTAGTAATTCTACTGAACAACCAGTAGGAACCTATTCCCGTTTAGCACGAGAGTGGAAAATAACGAATACCAATTTTATAGATAATTTCTCACTCAAATTGGAATGGAGCGAATTTGGGAATTTTGATATTAATGACATTCGCCTCTTAGTAGATAATGATGGTGATTTTTCTGATGCTCAAATTTTTGGTGCTCCAGATGTCAGTATTTCAGAAGGTTCTATTATTGTATATGGAATCAATCCTAGCATGATTCCGTTGAATAGTACTCGATATATTACAATTGCTTCTGTTAATGGCAATACTCCCCTATTACCTATCGAATTGCTTTCATTCGATGCTATAGAAAGAGATGGTATTATTCATCTAGATTGGCAAACTACTACAGAAATCAATAATAATTATTTCATTATCGAACGTTCAATAAATGGCGAAAATTGGGAAGAAGTAATTCTAATAAACGGTGCAGGAAATTCAAGCGAAATGCTTCATTATCATTCTAAGGATGAAAAGCCATATGAAGGCATATCCTACTATCGTTTAAAGCAAATTGATTTCGATGAATCCTTTTCTTATTCAGAAATTAAGACTATTGAAATTATTCATAATAGTACTATACAAATTTATCCTATTCCTTTTAAAAATCAAATTACAATAGAAGGAAATGAGGAAGAACTCAGTCAGATTGCTTTTTATAATGTATTAGGAGAGGATGTTACTTATCTAATTCATATAAATAATCAAGGAACTTTTGCAGTGTCTAATTTGAAGAATTTAGTCGCTGGAATCTATATAGTGAAGACGAAAAGTGTGGTTAGTATGATTTATAAGGAGTAGTTAACCAGCAACAAAAAAGGAAGGAGGAACCCAAACTCCCCCTTCCTAAACAAGAAGACACTTAAAAAAACACTTGAACTAAAACGAAAACTAATATAACGGCACATTTGAATCGTTGATTTACTACTAAATAGGATAAAAACACAAAAGATAGTAGTTCAACTTTAAATAATAGTAAAACTATCATTCTTAATAGTAAATACTAAACAATATAACAATCATATTTGTTCAATATGTATTAAGTATTACGAAAAAAAATTCGATAACACTTAAATATTGATAATCTAAACTTGATTGTTATGATCTACAAAATGCTATTGATAATAATGTGTGTGATATGGGCGGGTAGTGCTTATAGTCAAAAAAGAGGTGTACAAAATCTA
>JBNMOV010000382.1:0-5035 GCA_051275765.1 Maribacter sp.
CTCGTTTTCCGTGTTCGTGACAAACGAGTTGGCGAGGTCTATCTTCGTAGTCTTGTCTGAGTGGAAGATTGATATAACCTTCGTCCTCTTCTACGACGCCATCCAATAAAGCGATGTATCTTTTTTTGATTTTTCGATTGATGAATTGGCTTTGTATTTCTTTGTGTGCTTCCTTGGTTTTAGCAATTATCATCAAGCCTGTAGTGGACATATCCAAGCGATGTACGATTAAAGGTCCTGTAGCTTCTGGATATTTATGTTTCATTCTCATCCAGACAGAATCTTTAATGACTTTTCCTGGAACGGATAAAAATTCTGTTGGTTTATTGATGATCAATAATTCGTCGTCTTCATAGACGGTTGTTATTTTTTTAGTTTCTCCATCGTACATCATCATAGGATTATCTTCCAATGACATTCCTTCTAGCATGTGATGTAAAATAGGTTCGCATTTTCCTCTACAAGCTGAATAAAATTGTTTATGTTTTTTGATTTCTGGTGCAGGCGAAACGCCCCACCAAAATTCCGCCATCGCCACTGGTCTCAATCCATTTTTGAAGGCATAATGTAATAATTTAGGAGCTGCACATTCTCCTGCTGCAGAAGGTGGTGTAGCGAAAGAGGTATGTGAAAATATTTCTTTTAAATTTTTAGTGATTCCGTCCTTATTTAAAAAATTATAATTACTAAAAAGTCGTTGTTGTACATCATTTGATTTACTTCTTCTTACTTCTTTTAAATCAATTATTTTATTATTTAATTGATCAAAATTAATTTGTATTTCATTTAATTTTAATTTCCATTCCGCTTTTAAATCTCTTAATTCAAAATGGTCTTGCCTACTTTCATGTCCTAATTTATCTAATAATAAATTATATTCTTCTTCACTTAAAACATCTTTATTAATAGCTCTTTTTTCTCTTCTATTTAATTTATTATTTTTATTAATTACTTTTTTATTTTTAACTTCCTCAGCAGACAATGATGTTTCAGTTTTTAATTGCGTTTTTAATCGCACATATTCTTCTTCATTTTCTAATACTGCTATTGCTTGTGTCATGATATTAGCAGCTTTCATTCCTTCATTGAAAAAACTACCTTCTGTGAGCATATCAAAAACAGGTGGCACAAATCCCGCATGATGATTACTATCTGCCAACTTGCCAGAAAATGCTGATAAAAACCCTACTTCATTATCTGATTTTTGCACAATTAATACACCAAACATTTTACCAATAGCATCTTCTCTACCCTCTAAACCAAAATTATGCGTCCATTCTGTTTGTGTCTGAATGTGTTCCTGTAATTGCTCCGTCGCTAGCAAACACAAAGGATGTGGCTCGTAATAAAATGGAAAGGTAAATCGCTCTGGTAATTCGTAGGAATCTATAGAGGATTTGAAGTGGGTAAATTTCATTGGGAAGTTTCTATTGAAAACGTAGAACCCCTCCTAATCTCCCCTTAGGAGAGATTAGGAGGGATTAAAAGTAAAATTAACAACAAGCTTCGCCGTCGCCAGTTTCGCCTTTGAAAGGAATATTTCCGCCACAGCCTTCGAAGATGCCGTAGTGTGTGTCCCAAGTGCCAAAGAATTCGAAATGCTTAGCAAAACGAGTATCAAAAAGCATTTTGTAGGTGTTTCCGCAGACTGTCATCATTTTTCCTTTTGGGAAGTTATGATGATCATCTAAGTTGTAACTATGAGCTTTTCCTTCTATAGTGCCCTTGTATCTTACAGATTGTCCGTAATCTTCGCAGTCGTTTTCTAGTCCGTCTAATTTGAATAAACGATAAGTCACAGAAAAGAAATCTATGTCGCCTAGTTTTTCTTCTAGTTCTACATTTTCTACTAATAATGGACGACTTTCTGTTACTCGAGGATCTGTAAATCCTGCCTTTTTGGAAAAATTCAGAAAATCATTCCAATACAAAGCTCCACTTAGACATTCTCCCCAAAGTACTGGATCTTTTTGTAATTCTGGCTTGATTCTTCGATCAGAATATACATCACTGAAATACATTTCGCCTCCAGGTTTCAATAAACGAAAGGCTTCATCGAGTACCTTTTGTTTGTCCATTGCTAGATTGATGACGCAGTTGGAAATGATGAGATCGAAGCTTTCATCTTCTAAACCTAGTTTATCCAAATGGTCGATATTCCCTTTAATAAAACTAGTATTAGCACGCTCGAAACCAAATACTTCTGTATGATAATCGATGTATTTATTCGCAACAGCAAGTTGCTCTTCTGTCATATCTACTCCTACAACTTCGCCTTCTTGTCCTACTAATTTAGAAGCAATATAACAATCTCGTCCACTACCAGAACCTAAATCCAAGACCTTCAAGCCTTCTAATTCATAAGGAATCGTCAAACCACAGCCATAATATTTTATCTGTACTTCATCATGTATCTTAGATAGGATTTCTCTGATATGCTTTGGTGGTGCTTTGATAGTGCAACAGGCATTTGTTTTCAAATCCTCGTTGCTGACTAGTTCCTTTCCGTAATATTCTTGTATTTCTTGATGCTTCGTATCCATTCTAGCTAGATTTAAAGATGAGAAGAGTATGTTAGAAATTTAATCCTTCATTTAAAAATGTCTCTTTTATTCTGAAAATCAAAATCCTAAAATACTCTGAGATATTAAAATTTAGAGTTTCCTCTAAATGGATACACAAAGTTAAGGGATTTTGTTCGAGTTAATTGTTTTTATTCTGGTGTTCTAGTCAATTAAAACATACTCCACTATAAAGATGCTGATACAGCTTCATTCACATGACAAATATTAAACTATATCTTTGTTCTTAAAAATTAATTTCATCATAGTAAAGTCTAATGGATAAACCCGAACTCAAAAGTTTTTTAAAGACACTCTTCTTCCATCTACCTGATTCTATTCTTGACATTTTAGTTGAGGATACTAATTATATAACACATAATAAAGGAACAAAACTCATATCTGAAGGAAAAAGGCATCACTATTTTTATTTCATTGTAAGAGGAAGCGTTAAATCATATTATCTAAAAGATTCCAAAGAGGTTTGCTCTTGGTTCGCCTTTGAAAACGAAATGGTTACAACCATAAAAGCTTTTGCGGGGATGCCTTCTAATGAAACTATTGAACTTCTAGAAGATTCTGAATTGATTCAGATTAATACTAAAAAATTCAACGACATTGCCAAAACGGATTTATCTGTTAGTCAATTGACTATTGAATTAATTACTGAACATGCCATCTTCCTTGAAGATAGACTTTACTTATTACAATTCATGTCCAGCAAGGAACGCTACGAAAGTTTGATAAAAATAGAACCTCAAGTATTACAGAGAGTATCTCTTACAGATATAGCTTCTTTTTTAGGTGTGAGTAGGGAAACATTGAGTAGAATTAGAGCACAAAAGTAGTTTGTGACATTTGTCAAATGAATCTATTTATACATGCAATACTTTTATGGCATATTTAGAAGCTGTTTGAGTTTAACACTTTGAATTTGTTATGTCCTTTTTTTTACTGCTTTTCGTTCCAAAAATGCTCATTTAGCTATGGCTAAATTCCGCTTTTTGTGCCTCAATCAGCAAAAAAAAATAACTATATCAATTTTCAAAAGCCAAATTCAAACAGCTTCTTATCAAGCTATAAAATAATACGCATGAAAATTTTCATTAAAAACACAGTATTCGTTTCTCTAACATTTCTTTTTTTGATATCAATATTCATTGCATGTAAAAAGGGTAATGAGCCTAATCCTCCTATTGATCTTGAACAAAAAGTAATTATTGTTGGTGCTGGAGCAGCTGGCTTAGCAGCGGCTAAAAAATTGGACGAACAAGGAATAGATTATCAAATCTTAGAAGCTACAGATCATTATGGAGGTAGAATACAAAAAAATGATGAATTTGCAGATTTCCCTATCGATACTGGTGCTGAGTGGATTCATGAAGATAAATCAATTCTAAATTTTTTAATAAATCAACCAGGGAACGAACCAAATGTTGAAACTATTTTATATCAACCAATGAATGTTAAACTAGTAGTTGATAATGTTATTTCGCCAATTCCAAATGAAGAAATGGTAGCTTACTATGCAGATTATATAACTGAATATAAATTTAAGAATACTACATGGTATGATTTTATTAATGAAAATTTCGCACAAAATGTCGCACAAAACATTGTCTACAATTCCAAGGTTACAAGTATAGATTATACGGGAGATCAAGTAGTATTAACGACAGAAAATGGCACGGAATACCAAGCTGACAAAGTAATTTTAACTATTTCAGTTGGTGTACTTAGATCGAATGCTATTACTTTTAACCCTTCATTACCTGCAGAAAAAATCGCTGCTATACAAGACGTTGAGTTTTTGCCTGGGTTTAAATTGTTTATGAAATTTTCTGATCAATTTTATCCAGATGTTACTGCAATTGGAGAATTAGGTGGAGAAAAAACATATTATGATGTAGCATTTGGTAAGGATGCACAAGATCATGTTTTAGGATTAATATCTATTGGTAGTTCAGCTGAAGAATATTATTTACTAGACAATTCAGATGCAATTGTGGATGCTGTAATTCAAGAGTTAGATGGTTATTTTAATGGCCTTGCATCTCAAAATTATCTAGGGTCATATATATATGAAGATTGGAGTCAACAAACATATACACAAGGAACATGGACATCTGATTTTGAAGCTTCATCGGAAGATCTAAATGCTTCTCTTAATGATAAAGTTTATTTTGCTGGAGAAACTTATAATGTTCATGGAATTTGGCCCGTTCAAGGTTTTTATATAATACGTGGCTCTGTACAAAGTGCTATTTTATCAGGTTATGAAGTTGTCGATAGAATAGAATGGTAAATAATTATACGTTCTTAAATAATATTTTTCGCATTAGCGAACCTTAGTACACTGTAAAGTAAATAGATTGCAGTTTTAAATCGCTTAATTTTTAGTTAGGCTAGGCAAAAATGACGCGAATAGCCGTAGCTATTTAAGGAGTTTTTAACGACGCATAGCTGAAAACTAA
>JBNMOV010000383.1:0-5035 GCA_051275765.1 Maribacter sp.
AATTACGAATGGGAAGGACCAAATGGTTTTAATTCGGTAAATCAAAATCCTAGTATTACTTCAGCGACTTTGCTTAATGCTGGTACATATACTGTAATAGTTACAGATGCATCTGGCTGTATAAATATAGCTACAACAGATGTAGTAGTGAATGATTTACCTACACCAACAGCAGTTAACGATAGCCCTGTTTGTTTTGGAGGAAATGTAAATCTGATTGCCACAGGCGGAACGAATTATGAATGGGAAGGCCCAGATGGTTTTACATCTACATCACAGAGTCCATCTTTAATAAATACGACTTTATTAGCAAATGGCACATATACAGTAATAGTTACAGATGGAAATAGCTGTACTGCTACTGCTGAAACAATTGTTACTATTTACCCTTTGCCAAATAGTGGAGCATTTAGTAATGGACCTATTTGTAATGGAGATATCTTGACTTTGACAGGTACTGGAGGTATTTCTTATGAATGGGAAGGCCCAGATGGTTTCGCAATGAGTGGTGCAGCAGCTATTGTTAATCCAGTTACTTTATTGTCAGCAGGTATATATACTGTTACCGTCACAGATATTAATGGCTGTACGAATGTATCTACGACCAATGTAATCGTAAATGAATTGCCAATAGTAACAGCTAATTCTAATTCTCCTGTTTGTGTGAATGAAACCATTATATTGAATGCTGATGGAGGCGTTTCGTATGAATGGGAAGGACCAGATAGCTTTAGCTCTACAGATCAAAGTCCTAGTATTCCTTTAGTGGCATTGAATAATGGCGGTGTATATACAGTTACTGTAACAGATGCGAATGGTTGTTTAAATACAAATACAACAACTGTTATTATTAATGAATTACCAATAGTATTAGCTAATAACGATAGTCCTGTTTGTCCTGGCTTTGATGTGCAATTAACGGCTTCTGGAGGAGATAGCTATGTTTGGAGTAGTTCGACTGGTTTCAGCTCTAATGAACAAAATCCTTTATTGTCTAATGCTGATATTAATGATAATGGAGTCTATACTGTAACAGCAACATATAATAATGGCTGTACATCTACAGCTAGTACGAATGTTCAGGTATTTAATACTGTAGTACAAGTAGCTAGTAATAATTCTCCAATTTGTTTAGGAGAAACAGCACAACTATCTGTTACAGGAGATCCCAATTGGACATATGAATGGTCTAATTCAAATGGATATAATGCTACTGGACAGAATCCGTCTTTTGAGGGAGATGAGGTTAGTGATTCTGGAACTTATTCTGTGACGATTACAGATAATAACGGCTGTGAAGGAGTATTTAATACGATAGTAGTTATTAGTGATTTTCCTTCTATTATGACAGAAACTTCTGGACCTGCTTGTGAGTTTGCTAGTGTGCAATTAATCACGACTTATAATCCTATTTGGAACTATGAATGGGAAGGTCCCAACAATTTTATAGATAGTATTTCTGATCCAATTTTAGAAAATGTAACAGAAATAAATGAAGGTTATTATTATGTATCTGTAACCAATGCTACAGGTTGCGAAACAATAGATACCATATTCTTAGATGTATATGATGATTTGATGGCGGTGCCTTATGGAGACACGATTATTTATGAAACACAAAGCACTATTATAGGTGTGAGCGATGGAGTGAATGTCATTTGGAATCCAACGAATACATTGAATTGTTCTGACTGTTTGGATGTAGTAGCGATGCCAGAAGAAACTACAGTTTATCAAGTTGTTGTGTCAGATGAATATGGCTGTTTGGATACATTTAATATCACGGTGGAAGTAGAGGTAAGAGAAGAGGACGATTTAATCGTTCCTAATACGATTACACCTAATGATGATGGTAAAAATGATACATGGGTTATTCCTTGGCTAGATCAATTTCCAGATAACGAAGTAGTTATATTGAATCGTTGGGGAGATGAAGTATTCAAAGCTAAATCTTATCAGAATAATTTTGGAGGGAAGTATAATGGAAGAGATTTGCCTCCTGGCACTTATTATTTTATTCTATTACTAGGAGAGGATTTTACTCCATTTAAAGGCCCATTGACTATTATTAGGGATTGATGAGGCAATACTCTATAATTATAGAGATATTGTAATTTTAGGTGATTTTTTTAATTACCTAAAATCTTTATTCTGTAATCATATTTATCTAAAAGATGTCTGCCAGATATTTTGATTTCTATTTTTTTATGCTGCAATATATCTTCTCTTTTCAGATATTTTATTCCTAAAAAGTCATCATAAGATAAAAGAGAATCCACTTCTGAATGCTTTACTTTTTGTAAAAAAGTCCCTTTGTTTATCTTGTCTTTTAATATTTTCTCTACTTTTTTATGCGAGTTATAATCGTCTAGTTCTACTTAGGGACGAGAAACAAATAAACGCTACATTCTAACTTGCCTTTTTGTTTGCTAACTTCGTTGAAAATACTTGCCATAGCTACGGCTATGTCTGCGTTTTTCGCCTTATTAGCAAGCAAAAATCCTGCGTTATAAGTGGTATCGTTTATTTATTTCTCATCCCTAAGCTGAAAATAATATAATCTATTTCGTCCAGTGCTATTTTATCTTTCCATTGGTAAGTATAATGAAGGCTATCAAATAATAATTCTTTGAAAATTTGCTCATTGATGATATGATAATAATTATCAATTTTATTTACATAGCTAACCATGAAGAATATTTCGTCGTTTTGAGTAGAAACGCTAGCCATATTTTCCGAAATGTCAATAGCTTCTAAGGATTGAATAATAAGGCTTTCTGCCAAAGGCTGTTTTATAGCCATATCTTTATTCTGACAACTCAATAAACCAATAAAAAACAGGATTAAATAGTGATTTTTCATGCCAAAAAATGATTTATAGAATACTTAAAGTTAGTTATATTTGTTAGCATATGGTTAAATAATTGGTGAATGCAAATCATAATATCTATTATTGTATTATTGTATTATTGAAATAGATGAAGGGATATAACCAAAACCCAACATCCAATTCTCAAGCCAGGATTTCGTTACAAATTTACCATTAGGTTATGAAAAAAATCATTTTATTTTGTTTAGCTATGGCAACAGCATTTTCGAGTATTTTCGCTCAAAATACCGTTACTGTGATCATTAAGAATATAGAAAAAGCTACAGGTAAGATAGAGGTGGGTTTATATGATTCTTCTAAATATTGGTTGGGAGATGATGGTCAATATTTTGAAAAAATATTTGATTGCACCAATGCTCCTACCATGACTTTGGTGATTCCTAATGTAGAAACGGGAACATATGCCTTTTCTCTTTATCATGATGAGAATGGTAATGGAAAAATGGATTTTCGTACATGGATACCTAAAGAGCCCTATGGTTTTTCGAATAATCCAAAAGCAAAATGGTCTAAGCCTTCTTTTAGTAAGTGCTCTTTTTCTGTCTATCGTTCTGACGTAACGATAGAGGTCAATTTAGAGGATTGGTAATATGTAATATTGTAATAGACTACTGCATCCCAAATAAAATTTATCGATTTATTGTCACATATTTTTTCTTAATAATATGTTAATATTCGAGATAAAATGGATGAAAGTTCGTGTGTTAACATCTGTTTGTATATTTTAGCTGATATCAATCAGATTAAGAACTAATAGGGATAAATTCGACTGATTTTTATCAAAAAATCAGTCGAATTTTCTTTATAAAAACTACTCACTTCAATTGAAAGAGCTAAAGAGAAAGGCCAAACAGCGATATGCTGAATTACAAGATAAGTACACTGAATTACAAGATAAATGGTCTAGGTTAAATAAGCGAAAAGTAGCACGGGTGACAGCCCTTTTCTTGCTTGCGGGAAGTGCCATTACATACTTTGTTCAGCATCCAGAAATACTCAGTGAAGCAGGAAGTGCTAAAATCAGTCCAATAGAATTAGGATCATTCGATCGTCCAGATATTAAGGAACGGAATGGTATTGTTTACAACTATTATGATGTAGTTGAAGGCGAAATTAAGCGAGATGAATTCTTAGGTGTCATATTGAATAGGCATCATGTATCTACTGCCACAGTAGATCGGTTGGCAAAATTGGAGAAGGAAGTAGAAAACCGTCCTGTATTAAATGTAGGAAAAAAATATACAGTTCTTTCCAATAAAGAATCAGGAAAAGCAGAGTTTTTTATTTACGAACCTAGTCCCTATACCTACTATATTTACCAAATAAAGGATGAACTAAAATTAACACAATATGAGCGTGAAGTAACGAAGCAAACGTCATCTTCGTCAGGTGTAATTACTTCTTCTCTTTGGAATGCCATAGTAGGCAATGAGAATATAGATCCTTCCATGGTGTTTTCTATGGCGTCGAATATGGAGGATGCTTTCCAATGGACAGTGGATTTTCACCATGTTCAGAAAGGTGATAAATTCAAACTAATTTTTGAAGAAGATTGGATTGAAGGAGAAAGAGTAGGCGTAGGCAGATTATTGGCTGCAGAGTTTAATTTTGATAGTAAGAATTATCATGCTATCCGCTATAAAAGTGAGAATTATGATGGTTTCTTTGATTTGGAAGCTAGACCAATGGTCAAGACATTCTTGAAAGCTCCAGTGAAGTATTCTAGAATTTCTTCTAGATATAATCCAAGGAGATATCATCCTGTATTGAAACGTACCAGAGCACATTTAGGTACGGATTTCGCTGCTCCAAAAGGAACACCAATCTATGCGACAGCGAATGGAACGGTATCTAAAAAAGGTCGTACTAGAGGGAATGGTAATTATGTAAAGATAAAGCATGATGAAACCTATTCTACCCAATATCTTCATATGAGTGGTTTTGCAAAGGGCGTTGGTAAAGGATCTAGAGTAAGACAAGGAGATGTGATTGGTTATGTAGGTTCTACAGGTTTGGCCACAGGGCCTCATGTTTGCTATCGTTTTTGGAAACATGGCAAGCAAGTAGATCCGCTTAAATTAAATTTCCCTCCGCCAGAACCTATGAATGCTCAGGATAAGGAAACCTTTATGCAAGAAAAAGCAG
>JBNMOV010000384.1:0-5027 GCA_051275765.1 Maribacter sp.
TGAGATTATTTTGGAATATGGCGAGGCATTTTTTGACAGCGTAGCCTTAGCTACGGTGGAGAAAAATAACGATGTCCAAATTTCAAAAGAAGCCATCAAAAGTTAAGATTACTTACTTTACAGTGTACTTAACATACCTTTACTTATGAGTTAGTCCACTAGTTGAAGGTGTGCGAGGTGGTCAAACACCACGCACGGCGGAAAAATTTTAATCCAATGGGTTTTAACCCATTGCTAACACAGCAAGGGATTAAAATCCTTTGGATCATCTTTGTTTTAGCGGTTCAATGGGTCATGACCCATTGGAATGAGTTGGAAAATATTTTTTGTCCTGTACTTATGACAGATGAATAGAAACAATACATCGAAATGAAAAAGCATAGCAAACATAGCAAAATAGCTCGTCCCGATTTAGGACAATATTCTAGAAATGAATGGGCAATTTTAGGTGCTCCATGTGGTACTATTCAAACCTTTGCTCATCAAATAGTAAAGCAATTCAAAGATGAATATCAATTAGCTTATTTAGATGCTTCACATAACGAAGAAGATTTAAAAACAAAGGATTCAACGTATATATTAAACCTTGAAGAAAGAGGAAATGCTATTAGTATTTTGCATTCGAATCATCCTTCTGCCTTTAAAATGAAAGGTTTATTAAATGAAATAGATATTACTTTAATCAATGGAAATCATTTTAAGGCAAATCAACAAATTGTCATATTAAATCCTAAGAAATTAGCATCTTTAGAAAGGAAATTAGATCGATTAACTGATGTAATTTTAGTTATAAATGATGGCGTGAATGAAATTCCTACATTTATAAAAGAGAAAGTAAAAGATGTTCCTTTTTTGGAGTTAAATCAAATAAATGAAATTTGTATTTATTTAAAATCAACAATAAATGTTATTCCTGTTTATGGTTTAATTTTAAATGGAGGGAAAAGTACAAGAATGGGAATAGATAAATCTACGATTCATTATCATGGAAAATCTCAGTTGGACTATTTGTATGAATTATTAAACGAACGTTGTGAAAAAATATTCGTTTCTATTGCAGATGATAAAAATGATTTAGCAGATAAATATCCAGTTGTAAAAGACAGCTTTCTCGGTTTAGGAGCATATGGAGGAATATTATCAGCATTCCAAAAAAACCCAAATGCAGCATGGCTCGTCATTGCCATAGATATGCCAAATATTAATGAATCATCCTTAGATTATTTATTAGAAAAAAGAAATACTGCTAAACTCGCTACAGCATTTTTAAATCCTGCTACAAACTTTCCAGATCCATTATTTACAATATTCGAACCTAAATCTTATAGCACATTATTACATTATCTTTCTTTGGGTTATGCTTGTCCTAGGAAAATGTTGATTAATGAAAATGTAGAAGTGATAAGATACGAGCAAGAAGATTTATTATTGAATATTAATACACCAAAAGAAAAAATAGCTTTTCAAAATAAAGCATAATGGGTGCTGAACTATATATATTAATTCCCATTTTTTTTATCATCGCCTTATTGTATTCACAAGCAGGATTTGGTGGTGGCTCTAGTTATTTAGCTATATTAGCTTTGTTTTCTGTTGAATATTCAATTATAAAATCTACAGCTTTACTTTGTAATATCGTGGTTGTCTCAGGAGGAACTTATTTGTTTTATAAAAAAGGATATCTACAATTTAAAAAGGTTTTACCTTTGATATTATTAAGTATTCCTTTCGCTTATTTAGGAGGAGGAATAGCATTGGAAGAATCTGTATTTTTTATTATTTTAGGAATAACATTATTATTGGCAGCTATTTTTATGTTATTTCCAATGAATAATAATAAAGAAGAAATAGGAACTAATCATAATACCATTGCAAATAGTTTTATAGGAGGTGGTATTGGTTTTTTATCAGGTTTGGTAGGTATAGGTGGAGGCATTTTTTTAGCACCTTTTTTACATTTGACTTATTGGGATAAATCTAAAACTATAGCAGCAACAGCAAGTGTATTCATTCTAGTCAATTCTATAGCAGGATTAATCGGACAAGCAACTTTGAACGAATTTTCTATATCTTGGACGATAGTTATTTATTTATTAATCGCTGTTTTTTTAGGAGGTCAAATAGGTTCTAGAATTACAATAGAATATTTAAAAGCTAAAACAGTTAAACAAATTACAGCTATTCTTATTGCTATTGTTGGCGTGAGAATACTTATGAAATATGCTTTTCAATTATGATTAAACTAGAAATTCTTGCCTTTGGCATTGCAAAAGATATTTTTGGAACAAATTTATTTTCAATGGAAATAAACGAAGCTATTTCTATTCGAGAATTAAAAGAATTAATCTTAAAAGATTATCCAGATTTTAAAAAATTAGTATCTTTTAAAATAGCAGTAAATAGCGAATATCAAGAAGATGGTTTTGTAATTAATAATGGAGATGAAGTAGCGATAATTCCACCAGTTGCAGGAGGTTAGTGGACTGATTTTTAATTAAAAATGAATAATGAAAAACATATTAGTTACGAGTGAAACCTTGAGTTTGGATGATTGTATGGCTTTAGTCATGAATGAAGGAACAGGCGGAATTGTAAACTTCATAGGAACAGTAAGAAATCAAACTAAAGGAGAAAAAGTCCTTCAATTAGAATTCGAAGCCTACGAAAAAATGGCAATTTCTGAAATGAATAAAATAGCAGATGTCGCTTTAGAAAATTTTGATATTCAGCATATTGTTATTCATCATAGAACAGGGATGTTGAAAGTAAAAGAAATTCCAGTAATTATCGTCGTTGCAGCAGCACATCGAAAAGCAGCATTCGCAGCCTGCGAATATGCAATTGATATTTTAAAAGAAACAGTTCCTATTTGGAAAAAAGAATTTTTCGAAAATGGAACACAATGGGTTTCTGCACATCCTTGATTAGATTTTAAGATATTAAGACGCTAAAATTTATCTCAATATCTCAATATCTCAATATCTAACTATGAAGATATCTAACTATGAAGAGTGCCATTATTGTAGCAGCAGGTTTATCTAGGAGAATGGGGGAAGAAAATAAATTGCTTTTACCTTTTCAAGGTAAAGCTTTATTTCTTCATCTGACAGATGAAGTATTGAGAAGTGAGGTAGAAGAAATTATTGTTGTCATTGGTTATGAATCAGAAAAAATAATAAAAGCATTAGGAGAAAGGAATGTAAAAATAATTTATAATACTAATTATAAAGAAGGATTAACTTCATCTATTCAAGCAGGTGTTTTAGCTAGTAATAAAAATACAAAAGGATATTTAATATGTTTATCAGATATGCCATTTGTGAAAACAAAACATATTAACTTGATATTAAATAAAATAGAAAATAATTATTCAATAATTATCCCAAAAATAAATAATAAAAAAAGTCATCCCATTTTTTTATCACAAGCTTATCGATCAGAAATATTAAACCATAAAAATCCGAATGGTTGTAAATTAATTATAGAAAATAATAAAGAGCAAATTAAATTTATTTCTTTTGAAGAAGATTTTAGTCAAGATATAGATACACCAGAAGCCTATAGAATATTACATGAAAGAAATCAATAACATCGTACAATATTTTAAGTCATTAGATGCAGGCGTGGAATGTGCGTTGGCTACGGTAGTTTATGTGGATGGATCATCGTATAGAAGAGTAGGGGCAAGGATGTTGGTTGCAGCAAATGGACAATGGGAAGGCGGCATCAGTGGAGGTTGTTTAGAAGGCGATGCCTTACGCAAAGCCCAAATGGTAATCCACAGTAAGAAAAGCAAAATAGTAACCTATGACACAAGAGAAGATGATAGCTCTGCTATAGGAATCGGTTTGGGATGTAATGGATTAATCGATGTTTTAATTGCTCCAATAAATAGAGGAAATCCAGATCATTCCATTCATGTCTTGGAAAACTGTATCGAAAATCGAGCAGAGCACATTTTAATAACCATTATAGAAGACAAAAATGACAAAGAAATAGAAGGACAAATATTTACATTAGAAAAATTATTAAAAAACATTGATTTAAAAAATAAAGAAAGAGAAATTTTACTCGAAAACATACAAGAAGTACAATCTAAACAACGTTCCAAAATCATTCATTTAAATGAAATAAAAATCCTTATAGAATATTTAGCACCGCCTATTCATTTATTAGTTTTTGGAGGACAATATGATACCTTACCACTGTTGCAACTCAAAGAATTTCTAGCTTGGAAAGCTACACTAATTTGTAAATCCCAAAACACAAATCCCAAAGCATTATCCCTCGCTGATAAAATCCTAAATCAAAGAGAATATTTTAAATTTCCTGTAATAGATGCCTACACCATTGCCATTTTAATGTCTCATGATTATCAGACGGATAAGGATAATTTAAATAGAATATTAAAAGAAACAAATATCCAATACATAGGAATGCTAGGTCCTAAAAAAAGAGGTGAAAAGATATTAAAAGAGCTCGAAGTAAAAGAAAGTGATTTTTCTAGAATTTTCAGTCCAGTTGGTTTGGATACTGGTGCTACGACTCCTGAGGAAATTTCGATTTCTATTGTGGCAGAAATTAGAGCGTTTTTTAGTCAGAGGAAAGGGGAGAGTTTGAAATTTAGGCAAGGGGATATTCATGGGAGGTAGGAACTGAGTCGAAATAAAGAACGGAAACGATTTTTACATCATTTCCATTCATAATCAGATGAAAGAGCCCATAAGTCCAACCGTTTTCTATAAATACACGTCTTAGGAAATAGAGATGATTCGGTTAACCAATTTAAACCTGGGCTTATGAAAAATTTATGTTACTTGTTCTTACTACTTTGCACAACATCTAATCTTTAGGGCTCATGGATGAATTTAGTGGAGAAGTGATTTTTATAAAAAATATATTTATGCACTAAGGGATGTTGAATAAATAACTGTCCATTTTGACTTCATCTTTTTGCACTATGCTGCGTTGGCAAAAACCTTATTACGCTAAGGCGTAACGCGACTTTTACCGCCTTGCCTAGCACA
>JBNMOV010000385.1:0-5021 GCA_051275765.1 Maribacter sp.
AGAAAGAAAGGTAAGAGATAACAATAATGCGAATTGATACGAGAATAACTTCATCTATGAATTTTTATTCCATAACGAGATTCTCTGTAAAAGGCACAAATGATTAAAGTTTCTGGTATTATATGGTGTTATGCTCTTTAACATGGAGTTTTCAACCCCACGCTTCCAAATAGCAAAAAACCGTTGAAGTAAGTCTCCAACGGTTTTTATATAAATTCGAATTTAATCAATCGAATTATAAATATTTCGTAATATTCCTTTCCATCAATATATCCTTCAATTCCTTTAAGATAGTATATTGATGTGGCAATACTTTTTTGACTGCCTCTTTCATTGCTACATAATTACCTTCTTCTTTTTTAATGTGAAGAAATTTTCTCATTTTCTTCTCCATCTTATCTTCCAAAGCAAATGCCTTATGCACCAATCCTCCCTTGGAAATATCCTCACCTCCTTCCAATTCGATCACATCTTCATTATCCGCAGCAGGAATACCTGTCCTTGCCTCAAATTCATCACTACAACTGAATGCTGATTCTGGAAATTCCATTTGTTCTCCATTCTCCACCATTAATATTTCCAAATCCTCATTCTCGTTGTACCTATATAATACCATCCCCATTTTCTTATCAGCCATGATTTTCTATTTTATGAAGGTTCAAAAAATTGGTTAAGGTTTGACTCGAACTTCATTTATATTTGTTAGAAATTTGATTTTTAATTAAATTATCAAATTTCCACTTTGTAACGCAAAGTTACATCTTTCTGTTATACAAAGTAAAGCCTTTTTACTCTTTTTTCAAAAATATGTATTGTAAACGCCAGAATTCGCAAAATGTTCATGATATCAGTGACCAGTTTATAGTTATCAGTGAGCAGTATTTTGGTTTTGTTATCGCTTCTAAGTTCAGAACGCTAAAATGGAACATATAGATTTTGTTTCACGTTCTAAATCCAGAAGCTACTGTAAACTGATAACTATAAACTGGTCACTGTAAACGGTAATACTGATCACTGAATGCTCCCTCGCAATCCCAATTCTACTACATCTAAATCCTTGATCACTCCTTTTTCCAAGGTAAAACGTACGATCGTCTTTATTTTATGAAAGCCATGTACTCCAGCAGCTCCAGGATTGATATGTAATAAACCTAGTTTTTTATCTGGTATGATCTTTAAGATATGTGAATGCCCACAGATGTATAATCGAGGTGGATTTTCTTGTAATATTTCTCGTACTCTTTTGTTGTATCTGCCCGGATAACCACCAATATGCGTCATAAAAACATCCACTCCTTCACAGTCGAACCTTAAATCTTTAGGATATTCTGCCCTCGCCTTATGATCATCAATATTTCCATAAACAGCTCTCAGTGGAGCTATTTTAACCAGCTTATCCATCACGTCCAACGAACCAATATCGCCTGCATGCCATATTTCGTCCACTCCTTCAAAATACTTTGAAATAGAAGCATCATAATAACTATGCGTATCAGAAATAAGACCTATTCTCTTCATTATCAATAATTAATACGATAAAAATATTTATAAATCATATGATTTATAGCATGAACCTAAATGCTATACATCCATAATCCTACAAACTAATAAACCAAGTAAAACCATATACATATAAAATAGGCTACATATTCCAACAAAAGTAAGATAAAAAACGTATATTCGTGCCGCTTTTCGAAGAGCCGTAAACGTATCCGTTTGTTAAGGTACCAATAGGATGAAAATCCCATAGTTTTTCGAAAAAATACAACAAACTTAAATTTTAAAGTAAGCTAATGCAAGGGAAAGGAATTATTAAAGCACTTTTCGCCGTATTGATCCTCGTTACACTGTATCAGGTATTATTATGGTTCCAGACAAGCAAGGTAGAAAAAGCAGGAGAACAACTATGTAATGGGAGTACCAATACCAGTTGTTACTCTGAATATTTAGATTCTGTATCTAACACTACCGTTTTTCAAATCCCTAAAATCAGAAAATTCACTTATTCTGATCTAAAGAGCCAACAAATCGGCTTGGGACTTGACCTTAAAGGTGGAATGAGTGCCACGCTACAGGTAGATCTACAAGAGCACATTCGTAAGGTTGCTGCTTTGGATAAAGGGGTAGACCCTATTTTCGACCAAGCATTGGCTAATACCCAAGCTAGAATGGCGAGTGTTCAGTCCGATTTCCTAACAGTGTTCGCTCAAGAGTGGGATGCTGTAGCAGGAGGTAGGAAATTAGCAGAAGTATTTAGTTTTAACGACAAGTACGCTGGCGAAATCACATTGAACTCCACTACTGCTGAGGTAGTAGATGCACTACGTGAAGATACCAAGAATGTAGTCAAGCAGACTTACAATATGTTAGTACAGCGTATTGATAGATCTGGATTAATTCAGCCTAACCTTACTTTGGACGAAAGTCGTGATTTGATCATGGCAGAACTTCCAGGTGTAGAAAACCCTACTCGTGCTGAGGAAATGCTAACAGGTACTGCGAAATTAGAATTTTGGAAGACTTACGATGTAAGTACACTTTTCAAAGGACTTCAGGAATATAATGAAGAACTAAAGAAAGCAGAAAGGGATACTACTACGAGTGATAGCCTTTTTGCTTCACAACAAGGGCCTTTATTTAAAGTAGTCAGGCCAAGTGGCTATCCTGGTCCTGTTTTGGGATTAGTAGATAAAAACATGGTGGATTCAGCAATGGCTTATCTAACTTCTCCTAAGATCAAAAGATATATACCTGCTGACGCTGTCTTTAAAATCGGTCGTAAGACTATTGAAGATAAAGATGGTAATTCTACACAGGATTATCAGATATACGTAATCAAAGCAGGGTATGATGGAGAAGCTCCAATAAAAGGAGATATCGTAAGAAGTGCAAGTGTACAAACAGATCCACAGAGTGGAACTGGAGTAAGTGTACAAATGCAAGGAGAAGGTCCTACTAAGTGGTGTGAAATGACCACAGAGGCTTTCCAAAAGAAATCCAATATTGCGATTGCTTTAGATGGTGAAGTTGTTTCGGCTCCTAGCGTAACTGATGGCCCTATATGTGGTGGTACTACATTCATTTCTGGTGGTTTCACTGTACAAGAAGCAGGCGATTTAGCTGACATCTTAGAAATTGGTTCATTACCTGCCGCTCCAAAAATCATCCAAAAAGCAAGTGTTGGACCAACATTAGGTAAGGAAAATATCAAAACATCTGTAACAGCGATCATCGTTGGATTCATTTTGGTATTACTCTTCATGATCGCTTATTATAGTGGT
Organism: Maribacter sp.; assembly: GCA_051275765.1. GTDB lineage: Bacteria > Bacteroidota > Bacteroidia > Chitinophagales > Saprospiraceae > JAHDCE01. Next base: position 3,282 of record JBNMOV010000385.1, read on the forward strand.
TCTGGTATCGTTTCTATCCTAGCATTATTGGCTAATATCGTATTCATCTTCGCTGGTTTATCTAGCCAAGGAGCAATAATGACATTGCCAGGTATCGCAGGTATCGTATTAACGATTGGTATGGCAGTAGATGCCAACGTAATCATCTATGAGCGTATTCGTGAAGAACTCAGAAATGATAAATCACTCCTACTCGCTATTAAAGATGGTTTCAGACATTCTTATTCTGCTATCATTGATGCCAACGTAACTACCCTATTGACAGCATTCGTATTAAGTTACTTCGGAATGGGTCCTGTAAAAGGATTCGCCATCGTATTAATATGGGGTGTTATCATGTCTGTTATTACAGCAGTACTTCTAGGTCGTTTAATCATTGACTGGTGGACTATCGATAAGCAAAGGAATTTGTCCTTCTCTATGGGTTGGTCAGAGAAAATGTTTGCTAATCTTGATATAGATTGGATGGGTAAGCGTAAGTTTGCTTATGCTTTCTCTACGATTGTTATCGGAATGGGTATCGTTTCTATGCTAACTGTAGGATTTGACTTAGGTGTCGATTTCGCAGGTGGACATAACTATACTGTAGAATTTCCAGTAGGAACAGATGTCGATACAGATAAAATTAAGCAAGCATTAACTGCTCCATTTGATGGTAACGAACCTATTGTTAAGACATTTGATGGAACCAATAACCGTTTTGCCATTACTACTAAGTATGGTACACTACTGGAAGGAGATAGTATCTCTGATAAAGTAATGGATAAATTGCATGCTGGTATCAATACACTAGCTGGTGGAAATGTAAATATAGACGCATTTAAAGATCCAACAAGTGCAGGAGCAAGGATTATTACTTCTAACATCGTAAGCCCTACAATAGCAGATGATATTAAAAATAGTTCTATTAAGGCGACATTAGCTGCCTTATTATTGATATTCCTATACATCTTTATCCGTTTCCGTAAATGGCAATTCTCATTAGGTGCGGTAGCAGCATTGTTCCACGATGTATTCTTCACATTAGGTATTTTCTCTATGGGTTGGAAACTAGGCTTATTCTCTATGGAGATAGACCAAGCATTCATCGCAGCCATATTGACGGTAGTAGGTTACTCTATTAACGATACAGTGGTAGTATTTGACCGTATTCGTGAATATATCAATACTTACAGTGGTAAGACTAAGACAGAATTAATCAATGCAGCAGTAAGCAGTACAGTTTCTCGTACAGTCATTACTTCATTGACTACCTTATTCGTAATCTTAATATTGTTTGTCTTCGGTTCTGGTAGTATCAAAGGATTTGCATTCGCCTTATTGATAGGTGTAATCATTGGTACTTATTCTTCTATCTTTATCGCTACACCTATAGTTCACGATACTACATCTGAATTATTGGCTACAGAGAAAAAGAAGAACGAAGGTTCTACCTTAGCTCGTAAGAAAGCAATTAATGTAAGACCATAAATAGATATTAGGATTATTATCGATTTTTCTTAATCATCCTATATTTTAATACGTGAAATGTATTTAAAATATATCTTTTCTAAAAACCCTTTTGTATCAGTGATACAAAAGGGTTTTTTAGTATTTTTACAGTACAATAAACTAATACTCACTTTTAATTATAATGTTAATTACACTGTAAAGTAAGTTGTTTAATATTTTGATGAGATTATTTTGGAATATGGCGAGGCATTTTTTGACAGCGTAGCCTTAGCTACGGTGGAGAAAAAT
>JBNMOV010000386.1:0-5013 GCA_051275765.1 Maribacter sp.
GACATCGCCTTCTTTCAAGGCTTTGCCTGTTCCCTTTTTTTCTATCTGATATTGGATGCCTTCTATTTCTTGCAGTTCTTTGAGTTCGCCTGCATTATATTTTTGGATTAGCTTTTTCATTTTTGCAGAAGCTTCTGCACCTCTTGCTTTTGTTTCAGTTTCTTCTTTTATGATATCTTCAGCAGATTTTACATCTACTAGCTTGATATCAAAATACATGGATTCTCCATCATTCACTCCATCCAACTGTGGAGGCAAAAACTCCTGCAATAATTCCAAAGTCAAACTATCTCCTTCTGACATGAGCATCATCGCTTCTGTCAATGGCGTGATCTGATTGAATTCATCCTTGATAGGATCTACATTAGGAATACGGAAAATCTTAGGCGATACATCCTCATAAGTGGAATACATCACTCCTCCTGGATTTCGTTGTACGAAATGGTATTGGATAATATCGCCTTGCTTAGGCTGATAGCCATTATTTTTGATGTGATGTATGTAAGGATGTCCGCTTGCTATAGTGGTTTTATTATCGCAGGATGCTAATAATAGTGCAGTTAAAAATAGGATTAGGTATTGGTATTTCATAATTGGTATGTTAGCGTCCCTTAGCCCTTCTGAAGGAGGGGAATTAGAGTAGTTCCCTCATTTGGAGGAGTTAGGGCAGGCAGTTTTTTTACTTCGCCACTCTCATCTGATTTCTCACAGAACGCAAGAATCTTTCCTTACAAGCTTCTACTGATCCATAAAAATGACCTCCAGATGCGTTTTTATGTCCACCTCCTTTGAAGTATTTAGTCGCAATTTCTTGTACAGAAAAATCTCCTTTAGAACGCATGGATAATTTGATGATCGTAGGTTGCTCCTTAATGAATACAGCGACTTGTACTTTTTTTATTTTGAGAATTTGGTTCACGATACCTTCTGTTTCCCCTCTTTGAATATCAAATTGCTCGAAGTCATCCTTTGTCAACCAAATAATACCAGTTTCTAAATCCTCATGAACTTCCATTCTATTATATAGACAATGGCCTAGGATTCTCAGTTCCTTTTCTGCCATGCTATTGAAAATGGTTTCTTGGATAAAATCATTATTCGCACCGCCAGCAAGAATAGCTCCTGCTACTTCCATCGTACGAGGCGTGATATTATACTTAAAAGAACCTGTGTCTGTAATCAGTCCAGTATATAGACAATCCGCAATTTTAGGCGTCAGCATATTTTGCTTTCCTAGCATGACCATGAATTCATAAATAAGCTCACAGGTAGAACTAGCAGATGTTTTGGATAGCGTATAATCTGGAAAACCTTCTGGATATAAATGATGATCTATCATCACTTTATAAGCCTTGGAAGCAGCTACTTCTGGGCCCATAGGATCTATTCTGTCCAATGCATTGAAATCTAGATTGAAAATAATATCTGCTTTCTTTATACTTTCAAAAGCATATTCCTTATCCAAATCACAGATAATAATTTTTTCTGCACTTGGCATCCATGCTACAAATGGTGGATATTCTGATGGAAAAATCACTTTTATGGTATGTCCCATTGGTTTCAAAAACCAATATAATCCTAAGGAAGATCCTATAGCATCACCATCTGGATTTCTATGAGAAATAATTACAATGTCTTTAGGTATGTCTAATAGTTGTTGCAGCTCTGCTATATTATCCATTAAAATCTAGATTCTGGTAAACTTCCGTAATTTTCTAAAAGTATTTACTCAACTTAGTGAAACGTATTTAATAAATTGAGCAGAAAGGGGTAGTAATTTTTTCTTCTAAAGAATTCAAAAAATCGTTGCATAGCCGTAGCTACGGAACTATTTTTTGTGTTTTTTAGAAGAGAAAAGAACAGGTATAACTGCTCAGGTTATTGAATTCGTTTCACTTAGCTTTAGCAAATCTTGTAGGTTTACCAAAGCACTATTTTGTAAAAGTAGGAATATTTGTAATCTAATGAGGAAATAGCATAACATAAAAGGTTGTTTTCATAGCTTTTACTCATTCAAAATCATAATATTTCTACTCTATGATAATTTAGATAAAATTACTTGACTACTTCAACACATTTTACGTACTTTCGCAGCCGAATTTAAAAATACAATAAAAAATAATACAATGGCAAGTAATAGAACATTTACCATGATAAAGCCAGGAGCTGTACGCAATGGTCATATCGGAGCTATTTTGGCTCATATCAACAAAGGTGGTTTCCGTATAGTAGCATTGAAATACACTCAACTTTCTGCTGAGAAAGCTGGAGAATTTTATGCGGTACACAAGGAGCGTCCTTTTTATGGTGAGTTGGTAGAATTCATGTCTTCTGGTCCTATCGTAGCGGCTATCTTGGAAAAAGATAATGCAGTTGCTGATTTCCGTACATTGATTGGTGCTACTAATCCAAAGGAAGCTGCTCCAGGTACTGTACGTGCTTTATATGCAACTAGCATAGGAGAAAATGCTGTTCATGGTTCTGACTCTGATGAGAATGCTGCCATCGAAGGTAACTTCCATTTTGCAGGAACAGAGATGTTCTAAAAACGTCTTTCTGTTTTTAAAACGCCTTAACGAAACGCTGGTTTTGTTAAGGCGTTTTTTTATATATTAGCATATTAAATAAACTCAAAAGCAATAGAATAAATGGGAACTCCTTGTACTCCATCGCCAACCAATAAAAAGGAATACATCACTGATATTGGAAAAATACTTGTTGAAGAGCATGGAAAGAAAAAGTATTATCAACCAGAAGAAGTGAAAAAGGCTCATGAGAAAAATAAATGGTCTGATGGAATAGGTTTTTCATGCTGGGCAATGAGTACTTTTGCTCTCATGATGATTTTGACCAATACCATAGAGGGACTGATGAAACATGTAATTATACTGATATGAAAAGTGAAATGCTGTATGCATTAGCTAGTTCACCTCATACAGATTGGACAGATATTTCTGTCTTGGATTTAGATGCTTCTTGGTTAGATTTTGGCGATATTTTTGAGGGATTATCGGAAGGTATTGAGGCATTTATTGGTGAAATATTTGATGGATTATAGAATTACTTAAAGAAACATTACGTTAATTAAAGACAACAATTAAGTATCAATCCAAATTAAATTATAGTTTATAATGGCATCTTTTACAGCTACTCTTCGTTACAAAAATACTCACTATGCTAAAGCATAGCTCCGTTTTTTGAGCCTCGATTAGCTGTAAAATACACTCATTATAATCCTATATATAATTTTGGATTGGTATTTATCATAAAATAACTTACTTTCATTTTAAAGAAGGTTATCAATTATCAAAGCATAACTATAGTTATGCTTTGATAATTTTAATTCATTGTAATTATATATGTTAAAAGTGAGGATAAATTCAATTAAAACAGACCTGCAACAGATTTATTAGACAATAGGCAATATATTTGTAATAAAAATTGAGTAGATTTAGACTATTTTCTTATTAAGAACATTTATTAATCTTGAACAAAACTCATCCTCAATATAGAATAGTCTTATTCTTTAGTTGCTTAGCTCTTGTCCTTCCTTTTGTCATTATAAGGTTCAATATTTCTATGCTACCTTCCTTGTTCATTTTTTCATTTATTATCTTAATATTTAGTTTCCTAATCATATTCCGCTCCCCTCAAACGAAGACAAATTCAGAAGAGGATCTAGTCGATTATAGTCTCATGATGAGTAACCTCGAAGAAGGCGTCATGTTTGTTGATAATGATAGTAAGTGCATCGAAGTCAACCAACGTTGGGAAGAAATTACAGGTTATACTGAGGATGAACTTTTAGGTCGTGATGTACGAGCCATGCTTTTATATCCAGAGGACATTAAATTCATGGCTAAACAGACTCAAGAACGAGAAAAAGGACAATCCAATCGTTATGAAATCAGAATCAAAAGTAAATCTGAAGGAGATAAATGGGTATTTACCATAGGAACTCCCTTATTGAATAGACAAGGTAAAGTCATTGGTTCTTTAGGTATCATGACTGATCGGACGGAAACTATAAAAAAGGATAAACAACTACTCGCTTATTCCAAAAAATTGGAAGTGTCTATGGCTAAATTAGAATCTATGAATAATGAATTAGAGCAATTTGCCTATATAGTTTCCCATGATTTGCGTTCTCCCATTAATACGATATCTAGTTTTTCTAATTTATTACAAAGAAGGCATCAAAAGGAATTGAGTACTGATGCACAGGAGTACATAGAGTTTATTCGTACGAACTGCATTACTATGAGAAATATAGTAAATGGATTATTACATCATGCGAAATTCGGTACTAATAATATGCACAAAGAAATGGTATCATTGCATGAAATTATTAATGATGCGACGATGAACTTACAAGGTTTAATTAAGGAAAACAATGCTGTTATTAATTGTCCAGATTTACCAAATATCAATTGCGACAGGATACAAATATTACAACTTTTTCAGAATCTAATTGAAAATAGTATTAAGTATAAAAAGGATAATGAAATTCCGAAAATAGACATATGGTTTGAGGAAAATAATAATGGAATTATCATATTTATAAAAGATAATGGGATTGGAATCTCTCCTGATTACCAAGGGCAAGTTTTTCAGCTTTTCAATCAAATTAATCCTAATCATCAGGGTCTTGGTCTAGGATTGGGCACTTGTAAAAAAGTAGTAGACAATCATCAAGGAAAAATAGGATTCGAATCTAAGGAAGGAGAAGGTTGTACTTTTCGTATATTTTTACCTAGCCATTCCAATTTGGTTTAAAATTTGTTTTATATTAGTAAAATGAATTCAATAACATGAGCCATTATGCTTGTGTTTTTTAGAAGAAAAAATTACTACCCATCCTGACTCAATTTATTAAATACGTTTCACTTAGAATTGGGCGGTAAATTTTATGCTTTTGCAAGTAAAGAATTAGATCCGAACTATGGATTCGGACCTATTTTGGATTATTTCATTCCTTTAAAAAATAATACGAATCTGAGGTTTTATGGAAGT
>JBNMOV010000387.1:0-5005 GCA_051275765.1 Maribacter sp.
TCCTGAACCAATTAATTCTGTCTCATTAGGAATTCCTAATAAGCGGTACGTTGAGCCAGTGGATAAAACAATTGTCTTACTTTTAAAGGAAGATCCTTTTGTTTTTACAGTAAATAATCCATCTACTTTTACAATATCTACAACCTCTTCGCCTGTTTTAATAACTGCACCGTAGGTTTTAGCTTGTTCCTCCATTTTATCCATTAGTTTAGGACCTGAAATAGTGGTGAAGCCTGGATAATTTTCAATCTTTTCAGTTAGAAATGCATTTCCTCCGATATTTTTCTTTTCTAAAATAAGTGTATCAAAACGATCTCTTTGTGCATAAATGGAAGTAGTCAAACCAGCAGCACCACCACCAATTATTATGGTGTCAAATACTTTATATTCTTTTTCTATATTAATAGATAGAAGTTCTGTTAAGGCAATATTATCAGGATTGGTATGCGGTTGACCATTAATTAATACTGTTGGGATAATTCTCTTTCCATTATTTATTTCTTCTACTTTATTTATAGCCCAATCATTTTTATCTATATCAATGAATTCAAAATTAATGGAGTTGTCTCTTAAAAAGTTTTTTGCTCTTCTACAATCTGGACACCAATCTGCACCAAATAATTGAACTCTACCTACTTCATTAACACCCAAAAGAGATGATAACATTACATTATCTGGATTGGTATGTGATTTATCATGGATAATTATAGTAGGAATAATTCTCTTTCCATTATTTATTTTTTCTACTTTTAATGTTGCTTCTTTGTCTAAATCAACATCGATAAAAGTATATTTAATATTATTATCTTTAAAAAAAGATTTAGCTCTTCTGCAATCTGAGCACCAATCTGCACCGTATAATGTTATGATATTCATGATGTATTTTTTTAGAAATGATGAATAGGCATTATTATGAATTATTAATAAACAATTCGTAATAATGCCTAATGTATAAATTTATTCGCCATTCCTTATTTATGCATGATAATATCTTTCTTTAAAAATCTTACCATCTTTCCATTCTGTTGCTACGACTTGTTCTGAAATCATGGTGCTTCCATCATTTAGTTTTAACGTCATTACGGCATCATAAAAAGAGAAGTTTCCTTGTACTGCATAATTTCCAACTTCGTATCCAACAAATTCTTTCAAATCATTTTTAATAAAGTCATCTTCAAATTTTACGCAGAATTCTTTTCCAACTTTTGCTCCTCCATTAGCTTCTTTTAACTCTACATCATCATGCAGATAAGTTTCCATTGCTTCAATGAAGCCACCTTTAGCAAGTAATTCGTGAACGTGTACTAGGTTTTTTTCGATTGTACTTTCCATTTTTCCTGTTTTATTAATGAATAATAGTACAAAGGTGGCTCTTATTTCAAGTTTGAAATTAGGCAATTATTCCTTATGCGTTGGCAATACTTCCTTTTAGTTATGGAAGTCAATAACGATTAGATGGAAACACTTTCTTGATTTGGAGAATCCAAAGATTTTGTTGCTTAAAATTTAAAATTAATACCACAAGTTACACTGATACCAGTATCATTTGCAAAATATCTTTGTCTGTTAAGGTAGTCCCTGTATCGGGCATTGAGTAAGTTATCGGCTTTGACAAAGAACCTGATTTTGTAACTGGGGAAAATAACATTTGTCGAAATTTTGCAACCTAAAAGATAGTAGGAGGGAGGTGGCGTAGCAAAATCCTGTTCAGGTAGAATATGTTTTTGTTTAAAAACCAATCGATTGTTTATCTCAAACTCCAGTTCTTCGAGTTTTAGTTGAGTAGATAGTTTGATGGGTTTTTTATTGCGATAAGCCATGCTTCCAAATAATCTATTGGGAGGCATAAAAACCAAAGGGGTATTATTTCTGCTGTCATTTCCTCTGAGATAGCTATATTTCAAGAGTCCAAAAAACGAATGGTTGATTGTAAATTGAGAGGAAATATCTAATCCGTAAATATGAGCATCCGTTTGTTCATATTTGAATACGGGGAAGGCTCCACGTATGGTCAATCGTATTTCATCTTGTGGATTGAGAAAGATATAATCCTCGAAATACTGGTGGTAAAGCAAGGCATTCAATGAAAAATTTGGACTGGGAAGCCATTTATATTCTAATGTATTTTTGAGGGATTTTTCTGTTTTTAAATCAATATCTCCTTCTTCTATTCCACTCACGCCTTGATGAAGTCCATTGCTATATCGTTCGTTGATGGCAGGATTTCGTGTAGCAAAACCAGCATTGAAACTAAGGGATTGTTGCTTCGTAATATCGATCTTTACAGCGAATAAGCTACTGATATTATGGAACTGATTATTGTATCTGATGATTTCTATAGGGATGGAACGACTGATGCTTGCAATATTCTGCTGCTCATAATCATAGCGAATGCCTAGATTGAAATGGACTTTATGGATTTTTTTAGAAACAGTACTAAATACACCACTTTTCCACGAAATATAATCTGGAATTAATGGTAGTATACCTGTTTCAGCACCATTGGTATTATCTGTTATGATATTTTGATAACCCATCTTTATCTTCCAATCCTTGCCCCATTCACTGCTATATGCCAATTCTGAGTTAAAAGTATATTGGAGTAAACTCAAAGAAGGACTTTCTGTCAATCCACTTCGCCTCACATCAAATTCCTTGCGATTATTCAACTGTCCTGCCAAGACTAATTCGATGGTCTGATTATCCTTAATATAGTATTTCCCTTTTACTTTGATTAAGTGATGGGAGACGTGCTGTTTTGGTGCTTCTAGGGCATAGCTGAAAGTAGATTCTGTAAAAAAAGGTTCATCTCTTGTCAGTGCTTCTTCCAAATCTGTAAGATTACCAATGTGCGATCCTCGTAGTATTCCTAGTCGATTGTTGAAGGAGCTGGCATAGAAATCAAGAAAGAATTTTTCTTTCCATGATTTTTCTAATTGTAGGGAAATATTGGCTTCTCCTAAGCCAGTATTATTGAGAAAATAATCGGCGGTTTTTCTATCGCCATATCTTCGTAGCGTACCGTTTATCCTCCAAGCTAGTAAGGGCGAATATTTTTCTAAGCGTGCATTGAGGTTGTTTCCCCTTCCATTTGTTTCAAAGGAATAATTGACTTGTCCATGCAGATGTGGTTCTCTATTGATTCGTTTGGGTTCTACTAGAATAACACTTCCTAGATTACCTCCTCCGTATTCAATGGCACTTGCTCCTTTGATGATTGTTATTTTGTCCGCAGAGAATGGATCTATTTCTGGACTATGATCATTGCCCCATTGCTGCCCACTTTGGATGATGCCATTATTGAGTATAGTCAGCCTATTTCCATATAAGCCATGCACGACAGGTTTGGAAACTCCGCTTCCGTTCTTAATGAGGTGGACACCAGATTCATTTTCTAGAATTCCGGCAAGATTCTGATTATTATTGTCTTCAATTTTTTGTCTATTAACAGAAAGACTGGGCGGATTATTGGAATCATCTTTTTTCCCTTGTATCACAACAGTTCCTAAAGAGGTTTCTGAATGTGGTAGTTCTATATTCAATAGGGTATCCTGTCTGAGATCGAGATGTATTTTTTTATTTTCACAACCAATGTGCGAAAATATAAGATGATATTCTCCGACACAGATATTGTCAAATGAAAAATTGCCACCATCATCAGAAATAGTACCATCGGAAGTTTCCTGAATATAGACATTCACGAATGACAGTGGCAATTGGGAAATTTCGTCGAGTATACGACCTTTTATGGTGATGTCACAATTTTGGGCATCACTATTGAAACTGGCAAAAAATAATCCTATGAATAGATAAAGTATCTTATTGAACATCTACAGGGAAAGTAACTTCTATATCAGTTTCACCACCTGCATTAGTGATATTTCCTTCAGATACTCCTTCTGCAGTCTTATTTGGCTCATGTCTAAGGATAATCGTGATAGAGCCGGATGCAGCAGATCCTGTCGTTATTGTACTACTGATTCCAACTGGATTTCCATTTGCATCTTGATCACCATAAGCAATAGCTAAATTGGGAATATCGGACTGGAAAAAGAACTGGTGATCCTCGTCTTCGTCTGCTACCTCTGTTGTGATATTTTCTGAAGGGGATTCTGTTTCGTTCAATAATTCTAATGTGGCAGTATAAGATTGGTTGGCAGCAAGCGTAGCACCTGTGATGATTGGTGCATTTCCTCCATCGCCATCTAAATCTGTGAAATTAAGGAGAATCGTCGTTCCTCCATCTGTAGGCGTGAGGCTATAATTGAGCGTAGTGATGAGTTCCTCTTGATTTGGGATGATAGGATCATCTTTTTCACAGGCAGTAAAAATCAAGGAAAACGTCAACATTGAAACGAATAATAAAGAAAACCTTTGCATCTTCTAATAATTTTGATTGAATAATTATCTAAAATTTGAGTTATAATGGATATGTGTACGACAAAGATAATTATTATTTGCAACATTGTTGCATTTGGCTTATTGTTATTTGCAACATTGTTGCATTTAGCTTAATTTTATATTCATTCAAGCTTAAATTTTAGATAAGGGAGCAGGTAAATGATTATATATTGCTAATTATTCTTCTGTGTTCTTTGTAGTTGGAAATGAGATCGTCTTTTTTATCTCCTTCAAGGAAATTAAGGAAAACCAATGCCCAATCTCTCATCGTTTCATCAAACTTCCCTACATCTAAGAATTGAGACAAAATGCCTATGTATAAATTTTTAACGAATTTCTTTTTTGGTTTATGATATAAGATCCAATTGATTTTTTCTTTATTATAATCATTCATATCTCATAGACTTTATTACGAATAATTGATTATAGCCAAATCGACCTTTAAAAAATCTACTGCGTTATTTCCCTCAACCGTAGCTAATACACTGTAAAGTAAGTAATCTTAAGTTTTGATGGCTTCTTTTGAAATTTGGACATCGTTATTTTTCTCCACCGTAGCTAAGGCTACGCTGTCAAAAAATGCCTCGCCATATTCCAAAATAAT
>JBNMOV010000388.1:0-5003 GCA_051275765.1 Maribacter sp.
TATTTGAAGCTAAGGAGCAAAAGAAGCTAAAAGTAACAAATGTTATTAAAGCGAGTTTATTTTGTTTAGGATTTACAAGCTTTTGTAGCGTTAAAAACGCTGTACAGCGGTGATTTTTGATTCTTTTTATCTAGGAAAAGAATAAGAAAAACTTTTGTTACTAAACCAAAAACACAACGGAATTTTGATTAAAAAGCATAGGATTTTGAGCATCCTATTTATTCGCCATCCCTAAGCATGTTCTAAAGTGCTTTTTCTACCCGATACATCTTCATTATCCCTTTATTCTTTACTTCAAATTCTCCTCTATACACACATTTGAAATCGTTTTGTGTTTTTGCATTATATAAATCTTTATTCTCTAAATAAATCTGTGCCAAATGATGTCTAAATTGATATTTGCTAGTAGCACCTGTATTTTTTTTATCGCTAATCTTAAATATTGTTCAGCTCTTTTTAATTTATCTAAATTATGAAAAGCTATGCCCATATTAGAATATAATATAGATAAATCAAGGTTGATTTTATTGTTGTTTTTATAAATATTTTCTGCTTGGTTTAAATAAATTAGAGCATTAGCATAATCTTTTTATTTGATAAAAAGTTAAAATGAGATATTTTGTATTATCATTTTCTTAAATTCAGTGGCTTTTAAAGTTTGGCTTCGTTATTGAAATAAGGATATAAGTAATAATGATAGGATGTATATTCTATTTATAATGAGTTACTTAAAATAATAATAATGAAAAACCTACTTATTTTTACGAGCCTTGCTTTTTATTTAGTTTTTGCGACGTCTTGTAATACTGACATTTGTAAAACGACTGATGCTAGTGTATATGGTTTTGTCTTGGATGCAGAAACAGGAGATCCTATTCCTTTTGCTAAGGTATTTGTAAGTGGTGATACCGCTCAGTCAACTAAGGCAGATGCTAAAGGCAGCTATACTTTTATAGATTTGGATAATGGTAATTATGTGCTTAGTGCATCATCTAGTAAATACTTGACTGAATTTGTCAATACTCGCCTAGAAGGAGATGCTTGTATTAAGAAGGATATTAAAATGAATAAGAATACGCAGTTGTCTATAAAATAGATATTTACTTAGATGACTAATTATTAGGAGCAGCCCTTACTACAAAGTAGTAAGGGCTGCTTCTTTTATCTCTAAATTTCAACATCTAATTATCTCAATACAACGTTACCAAAAAATAAAGAAAAAGAGAATAATTAGAATAAACTCTTAAAGTATTTTGTAAAGTATGCGAATGAGGTTAAGGTGTAGTTAAAGGATTTTTAGTATAAGTTTTTTGACAATATATTAGATTTATAAATAAGCAAATATTATTAATTCAAAACTAAATCCATTATGAAGAATTTTACAATTATCACATTATTTTTATCGATTATCTTATTGTCATCATCTTGTGAATCAGACTTTTGGGGCATGGAAGATAGTGGAGTATATGGTGTAGTTAGAGATATGGAGACAGGAGATCCTATTCGAAATGCATTAGTTCACATCACTGGTTCTGAAGATAAAACTACACAAACAGATGCCAGTGGCAATTACCTCTTTGAAAATATGAGACCAGGTAATTATCTGTTGAGTGTAGAGGCATTTCGTTATTTTACGCCTTTTGTAGAAACGACTGTTTTTGCCAATGATTTGACGAAGCAAGACATTGAAATGGAATATCATTCCTTATTATCTACGCATACTTTAGATTTTGGAACACAGTATGAGGAACTGGAAATCGTAGTGACTAATATTCTGGATAGACCAATAGATGTAGATACAGATGAAGACGAAATTTGGATGGTCGTACAAGAATCTATTTCTGGATTAGCACCAGGGCAGTCAGAAATCATCACTGTTCAAATCAATAGAATATTCATGGATGCAGGCAACTTTTCTGTTCCATTGATTATAGACATAGAAGAAGATTTTGGCTTCGATATCTATGAATCCTATGTAGTGAATGTGAATGTTCAGAATTAAGGATTAGCAATTGGAAATTAGGAGTGTGTAAGTGCAATCCTAGTTTCCAATTGCTATAAATTATCCAACATCTCGATCACCGCTGATTTCTTTCGTACAGATACTGGAATTCTATCTCCATTTTTCATTTTGATATAGCCACCATCCTTTCTGATGTATTCCTGGATATATTCTGTATTAATGAGGTGCGACTGATGCGTACGAATAAAAGTATGCTCTGAAAACATCTGATCAAACTGCTTGAGTGTGCGAGTGACGAAAATCCTTTCTCCAGATTTAAACGTAAACATGGTATTATTTCCATCCGATTCGCAACGGATGATATTTTCTATTTCTACTACCGCTATTTTTTCTTGTGTAGAAAGAGAAATTCGCTTAGGCAATGAATCTGGATCATTGATGGTTTCCTTTAGGATATCTATACTTTCCTTAGATGAAGCCATTTTTAAGGTTTGTTTGGCTCTTACTACCGCCTTTTCCAAATCTGTAGGATTGATAGGTTTCAATAAATAATCAATCGCAGAAAACCTAAACGCCTTGATAGCATGTTCTTCGTAAGCTGTCACGAAGATGATTTTACTAGAAATATCTGGAAATATTTCTAACAGATCGAAACCAGTACCATCTCCCAACATAATATCAAGAAACAATAAATCTGGTTGTTTTTTACGCAGCAGTTTTGCAGCATTCACCACACTATTCGCAGTACCAATGATATCTACATCAGGGCATTTATCATTCAGATCCGCTTTCAAAAGTTCTATTGCTTGAGGCATATCATCCACTAAAATCGCTGTTGGCATAATTTTCGTTTTTTGTCATTTTATCTGGTCAGAAGCAAGGTTTATGATTTTGTATGGGAAGACGCAGAATATTGCATTTCTACATTTTTCCACTATTCACTAAATTTCCCCTGCTATTGGTTTGTCTTTTATGTTTGCGAATTTTTCTATTTCCTGCTCTATATACAAAGCCTGTTGCGGTTTATTGACTCCTTTGATGATCTTGATTTCCTCCTTCGATTTCATGATAGCCACTACGCTATAGACATAATTTGGATTTCCATTAGTAGAACCATTAGAGTATTTTTTGACATAAAGTTGCTCTATATCATTGGTCTCTAGCTGGTGTTCTTTGAAAAACAGTTGAAACGGGCGATGTTGTATATTGATATAATGAGAATCTACAGTAATATAGCTGGTATTAAATAGTGCAGCCAAGGACCAATACAAAAAGCCAAGTCCTATCGCAAGATGAATACTCATGAAAAGCAAGACCTCAGTTTCGCCAGAAATAATGATGACCAAAGCCATAGGAAAAAGAATTCCATTCCAAACCAGAGTAAAAAACATCAAGAATTTACTAGCAGTATGTCGCCAATCTATTTTGATTTCCAATTCAGAAAACATCTTCAATACCTCTATCCCTTTGGGAATCACAAATATTTCTGCCTTCTTAGGTGCTACACCTACTTCATTTTCTATATTGAATAAGACATGGCATTGACTGCATTTAGCCAATCCCTTGTCTATATTTATATCATTATAAAGTATCTTTTCTTCACAATTAGGACAACTTAAATTCTTATACATAATTAAAAATTTAATGCATTCTTAAAGTCTGTAGTATTCTAAAAAAGTCCTCTGTAGAGAATTAGGGATCTAGCGTCTATTCTAAATAATACTCATACAAAAACTCATATACCTTAATTTCCTCCTCATCACTAGAAATCCTGAACCAATCCTTTCTTATACTCAACAGCCCCAAATCATTATAAAAATAAGTAGAAGAAGACATCACTATTCCATTGGCGAGTTCCTCAGTTTTAGTAATTCTATTTTTTTTGTCGTAATATTTTTGTTGCTTTGCAGTAGGTATATTTTGACTTAAAGTTAAGGAAGAAATCATATTTCCTATACCATTATAGCGATAAATTTCTCTAATAGGGGAATAGGTAGGTGAATCATTAGAGAGCCGCTTATCCGTCATTTTCCCATATTTATTATGAGAGAAATTATAAGCCAACATCTTTTTCCTAAAGTAAACCACTTGCTTCAACATACCATACTTGTCATATACATATTGTAAGCTAGTCGAGTCAGCATCTTGATTAAAAGAATGAATTCTCTCTATCTGTCCAGATGCTAAGTATTCATATCTTAAAGAATCCTTTTCACCTTCCATCATAAAGGAAGATTTTATAATTCGTCCATTCATACCAAAAGAATCCTTGCGGACAATATAACCTTCCTCCGCAGGAAGATCCACAGTGGAGACTTCCATCATGCTTCTATCCTTGATATTATTTTGTTGATAGATCTCTCGAGCATAGGGCATATCTAAGAGATACATATCATACGCATCAGCAGTCAGCTCTTTCAATGTAGGCTTATTTTCCTTATCACAACCCCTTTGCTGCAACTGCATCACTGCTAAAAAAAGTAAAGGCATTAATTTTAATATCCTCATAATACTTACCGTAATAGATGATTAGATAATACCTTCTTTTTCAAACCAAAACCATTCCAAGCCATTCCTAATACCAATTTAAATTTATAAAGTCGCATTAAATTCTTGGAATTATATGCGACATTTATGATTTTAGGGAGTAGGTAATAAATAGATAGGTTGCTCAAAATTTAAAATGAAAAGTTCCCCGTGTTTTTGAACAATGTGGTTTCGCTCTTTTTAACTATTTTTTTAAAGATATAAAACCATAAGCAATTGTACAAACATAAAAGATCGAAGCCCAAAGTTCCGCCTTTCAGCGTTTAGTGGATGAACGAATGATTTTCGATGCAATCGAAATGAATGTCTAGTAGACATTCAAAATGAGAGAACCGCTAGCGGGTAGTGCAGAAAATCCGTTAAAAGCAAAATACTGTTTGAGCATAAACTGCTGTAAAACAAATATTTGAAGCTAAGTAGCAAAAGAAGCTAAAAGTAACAAATGTTATTAAAGCGAGTTTATTTTGTTTAGGATTTACAAGCTTTTGTAGCG
>JBNMOV010000389.1:0-5002 GCA_051275765.1 Maribacter sp.
TTAAACACAAAAATCCCAGCAACATACGTTACTGAGATTTTTTGCGCCCCTTCCAGGACTCGAACCTGGGACCTACGGATTAACAGTCCGGCGCTCTAACCAGCTGAGCTAAAGAGGCATTGCTGTATTATGTAAATACATTTGCTTTAAAATAAGTTCCACGTTTGAAAACTCTTTGTTTCTTAAAGCGATGCAAATTTAGGCTATTTCATAATATTTTGCAATATTTACACTCAATTTTTTTCAAAAAAGTAAACTTTTTTTTCGATGAGCTTAATAGCAGTAGGTACAGTCGCCTTTGATGACATAGAAACTCCTTTTGGAAAGGCAGGGAAAATAGTAGGTGGTGCTGCCACATATATTTCATTATCAGCATCTTACTTCACTAAGGATATAAATTTAGTATCTGTGATTGGAGATGATTTTCCTGAAACTGTCTTGGAAGACCTAAAATCACGTGGAGTTGATTTAGATGGCTTACAAATCAAAAAAGGAGAAAAATCTTTCTTTTGGGCTGGAAAATATCATACAGACATGAATGGAAGGGATACCTTGGACACTCAATTAAATGTCTTAGCGGATTTCGATCCTGTACTTCCAGAGGGATATAAGAACGCAGAATATGTGATGTTGGGGAATTTGACGCCACAGGTTCAGATGAGAGTAATCGAACAATTGGAATCTAAGCCTAAGTTGATTGCTTTGGATACGATGAATTTCTGGATGGACATCGCTATGGATGATTTAAAGGAGGTTTTGAAAAAAATCGATGTATTGATGATCAACGATGAAGAAGCTAGACAATTATCTGGCGAATATTCATTAGTGACGGCTGCTGCCAAGATCATCGAAATGGGTCCTAAAGTTTTAGTGATTAAGAAAGGTGAACATGGTGCATTGTTGTTTCATGGCGAGAATATCTTTTTTGCTCCTGCTTTGCCATTAGAAGTAGTTTTCGATCCAACTGGTGCTGGCGATACTTTCGCAGGTGGATTTATGGGTTATATCGCTAAGACTGGCGATACATCTTTTGAAGGAATGAAAAAAGCAATTATTGCAGGTTCTGCAATGGCTTCTTTCTGTGTAGAGAAATTCGGTACACAAAAGATGGTGGAACTGGATGATGATATGATTAGAGCACGTGTGAAGAGATTTGAGGAATTGGTGAGATTTGATACAGTATTGTAGGTTAAAGGTTTAATTCCTCCTAGCTTTAAAAGGGGCTGTTCCAAATATTTGGAACAGCCCCTTTTTTATCTTAAAATCTAGTGGACTAACTCATAAGTTAAGGTATGTTAAGCTGCCGTAATTATTAGTTTTTGTTAGGTACAAAAAACGGAGTTACGCAGTAGCGTAATGAGTATTTTTGGAACGACACAGAAACTGATAAGTACAAATCTTGGGCGTATCGAAATTTATGAGTTAGTCCACTAAGTGTCTCAAAATCTCAATATCTTTTAGTAAAACTGAGCTACAATAACTCCATCCACACCAGACTTCAAATTAGGCACAACAATTTTATTTCCATTCAAATTCAATTCCACAGAATTACTTTCCTCTGTAGGAATAAACATATCCACAGCTTCAAGGAAAGTAGGAACTAAATCCCAAGCACCTCCAATATTAGTCAAATCCGTAGTTTGGTTATTATTGCCATCATAATAAAACATGGCAATCGTAGCATTTTCAGCAGCAGCAAATTCTGCAGTAGATAAAGTGTTTTCTCCTACTGTCAAAATATCTCTGCCATTGATAATCCCCTTGCTACCAGAATAAAATGCCAAAACAGTCTGATTATCATCTACTGGCAATCCTCCTAATAATACATTTCCTAAACCACCAGAAGGTAGCGTTCTCAAGACGACCAATTGATGCGAACGAACAAATGGTTCTCTATAATAATGCACAGTACGAGTTCCATCATTAGGAATGACTTCAAATTCGTAATGAACGCCACTGTTCAATACGGCTGGACCATAATTTCCTTCGCTATTAGAGAATAAAGTCGCAGCAGCAGGACCAGTTCGCATTCCTGTTTCAGGACTTACTTCGTATACATTCACATTAGCACTTACAATAGGCATATTTTCTCCAAATGTCAGCACTGTTCCAGAAACTAGGATGTCATTTTCTGGTGTGATCGTTAATGTAGTAGGTGTTTTTCCATCATTGAAAAAAGTATACATCTGCTCAAATGACTCTACACTTGTCGCCACTTCATAATGATCCTTTCCTTCATTTTTAAAATTAGTTGCTCCAGGTATATTTCCGCCAGTGACTACTAAGTCTTCTTCCGACCAAATATTCAGCGTAGGAACTTCGTCCATAGCACCAGCTGGACTTGCTTCTGGATTTCCTCCTATATGAACATAATGTGCGACCTTGTTAGCTCGATCTGCTGTACTCAAATAAGAATAAGCTGTAGAACTTCCTGCTGAATGTCCCATTAAATCTACTTGATCCGCTCCTGTTTCTGCAATGACTTTATCAATCAATTCATCCAACACTCCAGTAGCATCTTCACCAAAAGCCAAAGAATTCCAATTCAAGACATATAAATTATTTGAACAATAACCATTACTTTCAAAACGCTGAAATTGTAATTCATAAGTATCTCCAGAAGCTAAAAATCCGTGAACCATCACGATAGGTCTAAGGCTATTGTCGCAAGCATTACCTGTTCCTTTATCGTCTTTGCAAGCGAAAGTTAGTAGAGTGATGGCTAAGAGTAAAAAGATATTTTTTTTCATACGTATTTGAATTTTAAAGTGATTTGATTTGTGAAGTTAAGGATTGATGGCTTTATCTTTATGGAAATGGTGATAGTATTTCATTATTCTGATCCAAGATGAAAAAAATCCTAATATATATATCCAATTAATAACTACTCATTTTATGAAAAATCATATTAATATTCGTAATAATTTCATTTCAGCTGGATATTACCTTTTTATAAAAGAAATAAATGATTTAGATGACAAAAAAATATTAAGAAAAATAGGAATTGAAACTCGTTCAATATTTTTAATCCCTAAGAATAGAACAAAAAGTCAAAAGATCTATATCACAGGAACGGACGATTGGACGCACATCATAGATTGTGATTATATTATGCCTAGTGGACTAACTCATAAATTTCGATACGCCCAAGATTTGTACTTATCAGCTTCTGTGTCGTTCCAAAAATACTCATTACGCTACGGTGTAACTCCGTTTTTGTGTCTAACAAAAACTAATAATTACGGCAGCTTAACATATCTTAACTTATGAGTTAATCCACTAGTACAATTTCTCTTTTACAAAAAATGGTCAATTGGAAGAACTATCTAAAAAGTATGATATTCTACTTTGCTTTGAAGATGATTATGATTGGGAAATGGCATATTATCAAAAAGGCGAATTAAAACGAAGACTGAACTTTTGTGATAGTTTTGGAATAATCATGAAGGAGATATTATAAAAGTAAATTATGGAGAGTCATTTGATTGCGAGAAAGAGTTTATTTTGAAGACTTTTGATGTATCTAATTTACGTATTTTGGCAAAGCATCTAGGAATTAAATTATATCATACACCAGAAAATATAAGGGCCTACTCTTATAAAAGTAAAAATGAAACTAGATAAACATGCTTAAGCTCATCGATTTCCATACTCACCACAAAAAAAAGGAACCCCACCTTTTATCCATTCAAAATATCCATCAATTAGAAAAGGATAATTTGAAGGAATCACCTTGTTCCATAGGTTTGCATCCTTGGTATTTGACAAAGAAAAATTATCAAAAAGATCTAGAATGGCTAGAAGAAAATCTAGCGTTGAATAATGTATTAATGCTAGGAGAATGTGGTTTAGATCGTTTAAAAGGCGAAGCATTAGATGTACAGCAAAAAATATTTGAGCAACAATTGTATTTAGCGGAAGCTTATCAAAAATCTGTCGTGATTCATTGTGTGAGAGCATTTTCAGAATTAGTAGAAAGCGTAAAAAAAGTACAAGTTAAAGTTCCACTAATCATTCATGGTTTCAATAAAAATGAACGTCTTTTTAATGATTTAAAAAAGGAAGGATTTATGTTTTCTTTTGGTGAAGCTATCCTCAATAAAAAATCTCCAGCTCATGAAATTATCCAAAAAATAGATCCTCATCTCTTTTTCTTAGAAACGGATGCAGCAGAAATTTCCATTAAAAAAGTATATGAACAAGCGACTTTTTTGAGAAAGTCAGAATGGAGTGATATTTTAGCAGCCGTTTTAGAAAATGCTAAAAATATAGGGATTCATGTCTGAGATTAATTGGTTGGAAAGAACAGAGTTACTTGTAGGAGTAGAAGCTGTGGATAAACTGAGGAATGCGAATGTACTCGTCGTAGGATTAGGAGGCGTGGGGAGTTATGCCGCAGATTTTTTATGTCGTGCTGGCGTAGGGAAAATGACAATAGTAGACGGCGATGTTTTCGATCCTACCAATAAAAACAGGCAGTTACATGCTTTAGATTCTACTGTAGGAAAATCCAAAGCTCTCACATTAGCAGCTAGAATGAAGGACATCAACCCTAAGATCGAACTCACTGTAATCGACGAATTCCAAGAGCCAGAATTTATGTGGGAACTCACGAAAGGTGACTACGATTTCGCCTGTGATTGTATCGATAGTTTCAAACCAAAGATTCATTTTATTAAGGCTTGCAAGATCAATAAATTGAAATTCATCAGTTCTATGGGAGCTGGTGGGAAATTGGATACTTCCAAGGTCAAGGTAGGTTGGATTTGGGATACAGAAGGCTGTCCTTTGGCACAGAAAGTCAAAAAACGCATGAAAAAGGACAACGTAAAACGTAAATTCCCTGTTGTATTTTCATCAGAAATGCCACCAGCCAATTCATTGAAACTCGTAGAAGGCAAATACAAAAAATCCTTTTATGGTACGATTTCTTATATGCCAGCTTTGTTTGGCTTGCACATGTCTTCTTATGCGATTAAGTATATAATGGAGAAATAGGACT
>JBNMOV010000390.1:0-4987 GCA_051275765.1 Maribacter sp.
AAACGTCATTTCCTACAATATCGCTGATTTCATTTTTTTCATATAAACCTGCTCCATTTAAAGCAGTAATACTTCCAAAACTGCTAGTATTGGAAGTATCGATATCTGCACCTTGCATTTGGATAATTATAATGACATCTCCAATATTAAAGGAAATGGCATCATCTATACTGATGAAAGGATCGCAAGGATCAGCGTTATTAATGTTAGTGACGGCAGCATAACTATTAATAATCCCCCCAATAGAGGTTTGTGCATATGCAATGCTCATAGTCAAGCTGATGAGTATGAAGGTGCTAAAAATACGGATCATGGATTATGTGTTTTTACAAAAATAGCTAAAATACGATGATATGACTAAGAAACGAAACGAAATAACGCTGTGTTGGCTTTTTTTTAAGTATTGCTAACAAATAGTCATCTTACTTAGAGATATTTAAATTAATAGATGTTTATGTTTTAATATGAGAGACTGATGGTATCATTGTTACTTGAAAGCACTATTTAGTCCTTGATTTCAAGTACTAAATAGTGTTTCTAGGTAGTTTTAGGTTAATTATAACCTGTGTTTATCTTTAAATGTAAATATCTCTAAATCTAACTATCTATTTTACATGAATAATATTAGCTTTGCAGCCAGTTAGAAACCTAGAGTCGATCTCATTCGAGTAACTAGGTATGGTTTCACCGTATAATTTAAAATTTTAATACACAATGGTAAAGTTAAGATTACAAAGAAAAGGGCGTAAGAAAAGACCATTCTATCATATCGTAATAGCTGATTCAAGAGCGAAGCGTGATGGTCGTTATATCGAGAGAATAGGTTCTTATAACCCAATGACAAAGCCTGCAACTATTACTTTGGATGCAGATACAGCATATGAATGGTTGAAGAAAGGTGCACAGCCTACTGATACTGTACGTGCGATTCTTCGTTTCAAAGGAGTAATGTACCGTAAGCACCTTATGCAAGGTGTGGATAAAGGTGCAATGACAGAAGAGCAAGCAATGGCTAAGTATCAAGCATGGGTAGACGATAAGGATGTGAAGGTAGCAGCAAGAAGAGCTGAAGCTGAACACGAATTAGCTGCATGGCATGCAGAGAGAAATGGTACTCCTCCTCCAGCTCCTATCGTTGTGGTAGAAGAAGTAGTAGAGGTAGTGGAAGAAGCTCCAGCGCCAGTTGTAGAAGAAACTCCTGTAGTAGAAGCTCCAGCACCAGTGGTAGAAGAAACTCCTGTGGTAGAAGCTCCAGCTGCTGACGATAAAAAAGAAGCATAGTCTTTTTGATAAAAAAGAATATAAAAATCCCGATATTCGTGAGAGTATCGGGATTTTTTTATGTTCTAGTGTTTGTTTGAGTTGAAAGCATTAGAATTTTTAAAACATTGATAAGCAATTGGACAAAATCAATACCTGCTTTCTTTTGTCCAACTACTTATACCAAATTGAAATTATATGCAATGATTAGTGAAACGTATTTAATAAATTGAGCCAGAATGGGTAGTGATTTTTTCTTCTAAAGAATTCAAAAAATCGTTGCATAGCCATAACTACGGAACTATTTTTTGTGTTTTTTAGAAGGAAAAAGAACAAGCATAATGGCTCAGGTTATTGAATACGTTTCACTTATGATGCAAATTGGTATTAAAAGCTGCTAGAGATTAGATAAACAATGGAAGAATTAATAGAAATAGGAAAAACGTTGAAATCACATGGAGTGGATGGTGATTTGCGATTTGCTATCGAAGATGAATATCTAGAGGATTTTTTATCTGTAGAAGTAGTTTTCTTGCAACAAAAAGGACAACCTGTTCCTTATTTTATTAATGAAATAAAGGGAATACACCTTGTAGTAGATCTAGATGAAGTAGATGATAAGGAGACTGCTAAAAAACTAGCTGCTAAAAAAGTATTGATCAGAAAGGGTGATCTGATTCCTGAAGAGGAAAAAACATATGTACCAGTAGGTTTAGAATACGATCCTGTAATAGGTTTCTTATTGATAGATACTGAAAGAGGGGAGATAGGTCGCATATTGGAAATAGAAGAATATCCGCAGCAAGAAATGGCTTTGGTGGAGTATAAGACTAAAGAAATCATGATTCCAATGAATGGTAGTTTTATACAAAGCATTGATAAAAAAGAAAAGAAAATTATTATGTCCTTGCCAGAAGGCATGTTAGATTTACAACTATGAGGATAGATATTATATCAGTTATTCCAAAACTTTTGGATGGTCCTTTTGAGCATTCTATCATGAAACGTGCTAGAGAAAAGGGACTATTGGAAGTGAATGTGCATGACTTGAGAGAATGGGGATTAGGAAGACATCGACAGATTGATGATTATCAATTTGGAGGAGGTGCAGGAATGGTAATGATGTGCGAACCACTCGCTAAATGTATAGAGCATTTTAAATCTGAATGTGAATATGATGAAATCATTTTCATGACTCCAGATGGCATCAGATACGAACAACACCTAGCGAATCGCCTTTCTCTTTTGAAGAATCTCCTCATTATTTGTGGACATTATAAAGGTATCGACGAAAGGATACGAGAGAAGTACATTACTTTGGAGTTATCCATAGGAGATTATGTATTATCTGGTGGAGAATTAGCTGCTGCTGTAGTGACGGATTCTATAGGTAGATTGCTTCCTGGCGTACTAGGAGATGAAACTTCTGCTCTTTCAGATTCATTTCAAGATGATTTATTAGCTCCTCCTGTATATACTCGTCCAGCAGAATTCGATGGAATGAAAGTGCCTGATATTCTTCTTTCTGGACACAGCAAAAATATAGATGAGTGGAGGTATGATAAGTCATTGGAAAGAACACAAGAAAGAAGACCTGATTTGTTGAAAGACGAGTAATACCAATTTAAGTAAATCCAATGCGACTTTATAAATTTAAATTGGTATAACTGCTAAAACCATAGCCTTTTATGAAAAAATGGATATTAAAAGCCATCGTTCAAAAGACGATTTCTTTTCTACCTTATAGAAATAGGATTAATTACTTCTTTCAGAAATATGTGACGAAAGGTATTTATTTGACTGCTGAATATTTCGAAGATTGATTGATGCATGCATCAGATCATATCCAATGGTTCGAGGCTAATGTGAGATCAGTAAAAGGAGCGAAGACATTTGAATTGGGTTGTGGTTGGTATCCAGTAGTGCCATTGAGTATGTTTCTGAAAGGAGCAGGAGAGATTTATAGTATCGACATTAGTCGCTTGATGAATAAGGAAACCTTGAAAACAACCTTGGAATCTATCGTTCGATATGAAGAAGAAGGGAAGTTATCTAAATACTATACACCTCTTCCAGAGAAGATGGAGGTATTGAAAAATGTATTAAAAAATTACGATCACCTTTCTTACGAAGAGATATTAAAAACATTCAATTTTACTTATTTGGTTGAGGATTTGACAGAATTATCTGCCATTTCAGAAGGCTATATAGATCTCACTCATTCTAATAATACCTTTGAACACGTTTATCCAGTAGTACTAAAAGGTATATTGAGAAAATTTATTGAAATAGGAAAAATAGGAAAAGGATGTCACTCTCATTTTGTGGATATGTCTGACCATTTTGCTCATTTCGACAAGACGATTAATATTTATAATTTCCTCCAGTTTTCTGCTAAAAGATGGGACAAGATAGATAATAGTATCCAACCACAAAATCGCTATAGAATGAGCGATTACGAAAAATTATACCAAGAACTGAATATTCCTATAAGCCATGTAACGAAGAGAAAAGGTAGTTTGGAAGATTTGGCTAAAGTCGATTTATCAGAAGAATATAATGGCTACGAAAAAGCTGATTTAGCGATAAGCCATTGCCATATCTACTCAGTAGTATAAACAAGTGAAGTGACTCTTTGAGTCGCTTCACTTGTTTAAAGTTAGTTAGTATAATAGGTACTTCTTATTCAATTAAGTAGCTAATCCAATAACTATTTTGCTAATAAATGTAATATTGATCAATATGTTAGTAATGCTACATCTACTCTATGAGAAAAAGGATCATTACTTGCATTAGTTCCTGAATCTCTCATGTAGCTAGTCATTATCCTACTGCTAGATACTCCTCTGGATATTAGGTATTTGGAAGCACTTTTGAGCGTTTTCAGATAAATTTAGGTTTGTAGTCAGATTCTCAAATTGTTATAACATAGTGAAAAATGCATTTTTATTATAAATAGTTTACTAATAAATCATGGAAATTATCCTACACACACAAAGGCTATATTTAAGAGAGTGTAACTCAACAGATGCTCTATTAGCCTATGAATTGAATGTAGATCCAGAGGTAATAAAATATACAGGAGATCCTCCATTTGCATCTGTATCTGAGGCAAAAACATTTTTGGAAAATTATGATGCTTTTGAAAAATATGGAATGGGAAGATGGTATGCCTTTTTGAGAGATACAGACGAATTTATTGGTTGGTGTGGTTTGAAATATTCTCCTAAAGTAGACGAGGTGGACATTGGTTATCGATTATTGAAAAAACATTGGAATAGAGGATATTCGACGGAAGCAGCAAGGGCTTGTTTGGATTATGGTTTTCAAACTTTAGGAATAGAAGAAATAGTAGCAAGATCAGATAAAAGGAATCAAGGATCTATAAGGGTTATGGAAAAAATAGGAATGAAGCATGATAAGGATATTATATTTGATGAATATGAAGGAGTGATGTACAAAATATCAAGTAGCTGGACAAAAGAAATCTAGTGTAAATGATAAATAGTAAAGACAAGATGTTAACTTTGTTAGTATCAGAGTAACTTCCACGGTTATCATTTTTTATTAAAGATAAACTAACTATTCTTCTGGCAACTGCCATAGGTTTTAGTAAGATTTAACGAATACCTAATCATGAATATATCTTCAAAGTTACCTAGGGTAGGAACAACTATTTTTACCGTCATGTCCCAATTAGCGAGAGAATACAATGCTGTGAATTTAT
>JBNMOV010000391.1:0-4981 GCA_051275765.1 Maribacter sp.
GGTAGCCAGAATTAATAAAAATCTGTTTTGTCTTTTTAGCTAATTCATCTTTGCTTTTTCCACTATATAAGTATACGAATCCTTCTTTGGAACTGCTTTCTATAATAGTGAACTGCTTCATAATTATTAGTAATTATCTGTTTTCTAAAAAATATTATAACCAAAAATTAGTTCTATAGATCTGTACCCTGAAAAGAAAAGAGTCTGTGAGAATGTCTCGTTTAAGGACATAGAATATATCTTAGAGTTAAAAGGGAAGTCAAATACATAATTGGTATTGATAAAACCTTTGGATTTATCATTCAAATAAATGTAATACCTCAAACCCATATTTACTTGGACTGATTTATAATCCACAGAACCTTGTGCACCACCAATACTTACTGATGTCGATTTATAAGATTGGTAAGTAGGCTCCCAATCCACAGATATTTTATGGATTGGGCTCTGAAAACTGATGACTACATGGTAACTTGAATTACATCACCACTTCCTCATTCAATTTAATATGATAATTAATCTTATCCAATAAATCGGATGGACCAAAAGGCTTACCTACATGATCATCCATTCCAAATAATTTAGCTTTTTCCTTTTCTGTCAGATAAGCAGAAGCCGTCAATGCGATGATAGGAATGTCTCTTACTCTAGGATCGGGTGATTTTCTGATTTCAGCAGTAGCACGATATCCATCCATGATAGGCATTTGTATATCCATCAAGATGAGGTCATAATATGCATTGCCCAATTCTTCTAAGGCTTTCTGCCCATTATCAGCAGTAACGACTATCATGCCTAGTTTTTTAAGCATTTTAGCAACAACTAATTGGTTGATTCGATTATCCTCCACTAATAATATCTTATGTCCAGCTAATCCTTCATAGTTCTTTTTGCCATCTTCTACTATTTTCTTCTTATTTTCTACTAGGGTGTATGGAAGATATACAAGGAATTCTGTTCCTTCTCCCAAAGTACTCTTAGCAGCTATTTTACCATTTTGTAAATCTACCAATCGTTTAGAAATAGCCAATCCTAATCCAGAACTACCATAACCATCATACATATCCTCTGCTGTTCTAGAGAATTTCTTGAACATAGCTTCCAATTTCTCTTTTTCTATACCATTGCCACTATCCTTGACGCTAACTAGCATCGTCAATTTATTCTTCACCAATTCATGCACAGATACACTGATGCTCACTTCTCCTTCATCCGTATATTTCAATGCAGTACCTAGAAGATTGGTAATGATTTGGTTAAGGCGAGTAGGATCTCCATTTAGCTTTTGAGGAAGTTTACTGTCATAAGAGAAATCTAATTTTATACCCTTATCCTTGGCAGGCAAACTAAAACGCTCATTAATTTCATCAAAAGTATCTTTAGGGTTGAAATCAATATTATCAAAACTGATTTTTCCTGCTTCTATATTGGAAAAATCTAAAACATCATTGATGAATACAACGAGATTGTTAGCTGAAAACTGAAGAGTCCTTAGGTTTTCTACTTGATCTTTTCTAGGATCATTTGTCAATAAAAGGTGTGTCAATCCACTAATGATATTCAATGGTGTACGCATTTCATTACTCATGGTAGCCAAGAACCTATCTCTCGCAAAAGAAGATTGTTCAACGGATTCACGTTCTGCCATCTCAGTGACTAATTTTCCATTCAAGGAATCCAAAGAAGCATTCTTACTTTGTATTTCAGTATTCATTTTGGCTATTTTCTCATTTTGAGAACTCAGCACTTGATTGTCTTTTTTCTTACTGATGAAACTTTTATATAAAACGCCTAAAAGTAAAAGAGCCAAACCAAATACAGCAAATAGGAAGTTACGAGTAGTTTTTATATTTGTCTGTTCCAATTGAAGTCTCTCATTGGAATTTTTGATGTCTTCCGTTTCAAACTTAGAAGCATACATCGTCGCCAAATCCAAGGTCGCCTTTTGCTTTTCTAAGCTATTATAAGAATCCTTTGCCTTGGCATATTCTTTATAATATGTCAAAGATGCATCTACATCCCCTAGTTTTTCATATCCATCAGAGATACCTTTATATATAAGAGGGATTCCTTTCTGTATAGGAATATTGCTGATAATTTCTATTGCAG
Organism: Maribacter sp.; assembly: GCA_051275765.1. GTDB lineage: Bacteria > Bacteroidota > Bacteroidia > Chitinophagales > Saprospiraceae > JAHDCE01. The sequence continues at coordinate 2,110 of JBNMOV010000391.1, forward strand.
ATTCAAAATAAGAACGAGCATCTACTTTATTGTCTAATGCAATAGCATTGATACCTATACTTTTATAGGTATTTGCCATACCAACGGAATCTCTCAGTTCTTCACGGATAGTGAGTGCGTTTTGATATAAACTTATAGCGTCTTCAGGAAAATTCTGTAATCGATATACTTCGCCCATTGTATGATATACCTCTGCTATATTTACTTGGTCTCCCATATCTTGGTAGGTTCCCATGGTAGCTCTCAGATAAATCATCGCTGATTCGTAATCTTTTAATTGAATATCATATTCAGCGATCTTGCGAGCAGTTTTGGCTGCTCCCTTCGTATCATCCGCTTCTAACTTTTTTTGGAATGATCTAGAAAAATAATCCTTAGCAGGTCCATATTCAGGAACGTCTTTCTTTAGAAAGGCTTCTCCTAAATTATTGAGGACAATAGCAATTCCTTTGTCATCGCCCAATTTTTCCATTAAAGTCTGAGCCTTTAGGAATTTTTCAATAGCTTTAAGGGCTTCTTCCTTTAATAAAAATACTTCGCCTATATTATTGTTGGCAGTGGCAATGCCTTGCTCATTATTTTCAGCCTTGAAAATTTCCAATGCTAGAAAATAACTCTCCATTGCATTTTCCTCATCATTTTTCGTTTGATAAACTTTGCCTAGATTATTAAAAGCAAATGCCTGACCACTTTGATCGCCTAATGATTTGGCTAATTCCTTGGCTTCTATGGCAGTAGATTTTGCTAAACCTATCTGTTTACTCTTCCAATAAAGTTCAGATAATTGGTTGAGAATAATAACCTTTTCTAGGCGACTGCTATTTTCCTTGAGTTTTTCTAATTTTTCTATATCTATATTATTGGCTTCTACAGCGTGAGAAAGACACAATAAAAGGACAAAACAAAAAAATTGGAAGAGTGATTTAATAGATTTCATTTCTTCTTTACTTAAAATATGGCTGGCAATAGAGTGTGTTCGTTAAATTGTTGTTATAAACTCAATATCTAACAACATTATATTATCTACGAAAACTACATTCAAAAGTTGCTCCAATTATTATATGAACAGGGCATTCTGTGAAAAAAAGTTGTTTATATAAGGATTTGTGATTGTTATACCATTCTTTTCAAATGAATAACTGATTTTATGCAAATGATTATGTGTCCTAGAGAGACAATCAGGTTATAGAAATAGGTCATTAAATAAGATATAATTGTCAATATTTTTATAATATGAAATTCTTACAATGACTTTATAGGACAAATAAAAAGGCGTTCTGAAAACAAAGTTTTCAGAACGCCTAAATCTAGCGTCTTTAAGTCTGGTGTCTAAATTATTTCAATCTTCTCAACACCATAGCAGAAGCTCCACCGCCGCCATTACAGATAGCCGCCAAACCAATTTCGCCATCTTTCTGATGCAATACATTATTCAATGTAGAAAGAATTCTAGCTCCAGATGTTCCTAGTGGATGTCCCAAAGAAACAGCACCACCAAATACATTCGTTTTAGCCACATCTACATCCAATACTTGATTGAATGCCAATGCTACTACAGAAAATGCTTCGTTGACTTCGTAATAATCAACATCACTAAAATTCATTCCTGCACGCTTCAATGCTAAAGGAGCAGCTAGGGTAGGGGCAGTAGTAAACCATTCTGGCTCTTGTGCTGCATCTGCAAATGCGATGATTTCAGCTAAAGGAGTTAGACCTAATTCCTTTACTTTTTCTTCACTCATCAAAATCAATGCTGCTGCTCCATCATTAATGGTAGAAGCATTAGCGGCAGTTACTGTACCTCCTTTGGTGAATGCAGCTCTAAGTGCAGGTATTTTTTCAAACTTAACTTTCTTGAACTCTTCATCCTCATCTACTATAACAGGTTCTCCTCTTCTTTGTGGAACAGATACAGGAACGATTTCTTCCTTGAACTGTCCAGAAGTCGTAGCTGATTCAGCTCTTTTATAAGAATTGATCGCATATTCATCCTGTTCTTCACGAGAGATATTATATTTTTCAGCAGTAGCATCTGCACAGATTCCCATTGCTTGACCATTATATACATCAGTCAAACCATCTTTTAGTAAACCATCTACAATTTCTCCATGACCAAATTTGTGTCCCCATCTTGCTTTAGGCATATAGTAAGGAATATTACTCATGCTTTCCATTCCTCCTGCCACGGCTACATCGTTCAAACCTAACATGATCGATTGAGCAGCAAACATCACAGATTTCATTCCAGATGCACAAACCTTATTCACAGTAGTACAAGGAACATTCACACTAAGTCCTGCTTTGATAGCAGCTTGTCTAGCTGGTGCTTGTCCCACATTAGCAGAACATACATTTCCCATGAATACCTCTTGAACTGTAGCAGCATCTACTCCAGCTTTTTCCAATGCTCCTTTGATAGCGAAGCTACCTAATTCTGATGCAGAAAATCCAGAAAGGACTCCTCCCCAACTTCCTATTGGAGTACGTACTGCAGATACGATATATACTTTTTTCATCAATAATTAAATTATAATAATTTGGATAAATTTGGTTAGTACCTTAATAATGAAAATCGACATTATTTTTGTTATAAGTACCAAGACAAAATTATATATAGAATTATAACGAGTATATTTTAAATCTAATTGAGGCACAAAAAACGGAACTATGCCTTAGCGTAGTGAGTATTTTTGGAACGGAAAGTAGTTTTAAAATCTGCCATTATAAACTATAATTTAATTTGTCTTGGTACTTAAATACACTGTAAAGTAAGTAATCTTAACTTTTGATGGCTTCTTTTGAAATTTGGACATCGTTATTTTTCTCCACCGTAGCTAAGGCTACGCTGTCAAAAAATGCCTCGCCATATTCC
>JBNMOV010000392.1:0-4974 GCA_051275765.1 Maribacter sp.
ATACAAGGAGGAAATAGCACCTGGAGGGATTTAAAATCATTTGGAGAATATGCCTATGTCACTACTGAAGCAGCAGATGGCATCCTTATTCTGGATTTATCTGATGTTTCCAATGGGAATGTCAGCTCAAATTTTTTCCAACCCAACTATCAAGGTCCTATAGTATTTGGACAACTGCAAACTATTCATAATTTATATATAGATGAGAATGGTTTTTGCTATCTAGCAGGTAGCAATCTTAATAATGGTGGTAATCTAATCTATGATTTGAATACCAACCCAGAAAGTCCTGTATTAGTAGGGGCCACAGAAGATATTTATTCCCATGATGTATATGTAAGGAATGATACCCTTTGGAGTTCTAATGTCAATGATGGAAATTTTTCTGCCATTGATGTGTCAGACAAAGCCAATCCGATAACCTTAGCTTACCAAGAAACTTCCTTTTCATTTACTCATAATGCATGGTTATCTGATAGTGGTCAGTTTCTTTTCACTACGGATGAATTACCTAATGCCAACATTGATGCCTACGACGTTTCTAATGTAAATGATATAGTGAGAGTAGATACATGGGTTCCTTTAGATACAGAAGGGACAGGAGTTATCCCTCATAATGTACATGTTTATGATGACTATCTTGTCATTTCATATTACACCGACGGCGTAAAAATAGTAGATGCTCATAGACCTTCTAATTTAGTCGAAGTAGGAAGTTATGACAGCTATCAAGGGGGATCGGGTTTCTTCGGATGCTGGGGTGCTTATCCGTTCCTACCTTCTGGATTAGTTTTGGCTTCTGATATTGGTTCAGGGCTTTTAGTACTTGAGCCTACTTACCAAAGAGCTTGTTACTTAGAAGGAACTGTTACTGGTGCAGATAGTAGTCTACCTTTAAATAATGTCTCTATTGTATTGAGTTCTGGATTAGAAGAAACTACTCCATCTAATGGAGAATATGCCACAGGACAAGTGACTGCTGGCACATTCCAAGCGACTTACTCCAAAGTAGGTTATATCACTCAGACAGTTGATGTGGTACTAGAAAATGGCGTAGTAACCATACAAGATATTGTACTTGATCCAGATATTCCTTTGAGTCTTTCTGGACAGGTCATAGATGAAGATTCTGGAATGCCTATTAATAATGCTGTGGTAAGAGTAGAAGCAGATGGCATTTCTTTAGAAACTACAACGAATGGTAGTGGAGATTTTCAGTTTTCCAATATTTTTCAAAACACCTATCAAATATTTGCAGGAAAATGGGGATATAATACAGTAACTGCTGAGGTTACCCTTAGTGCTCCTAATGGAGCTAGTGGAGTAATTTTAGAATTGAAAGAAGGATATGAAGATCCTTTTGCTGTGGATCTAGGATGGACAGTAAGTGGTAACGCAACCGCAGGTGTATGGGAATTAGATACTCCTATCGGAACACAAATAGAAGGGGTAGCTTACAATCCTTACGAGGATGTCACTGGAGATGTAGGAGATTGGTGCTATGTAACAGGAAATGCTCCTGGAACTGCAGCATTGGATGATGTAGATGGAGGAACAACTATATTATTATCCCCTCTTATGGATTTGACTGGTTATTCTAATCCTTATCTAAGTTATCAGATTTGGTTCATGAATGGTGGAGGTGGTCAAACACCTGATGATGAAGTAGTCGTTAGTATCAGTAATGGAACAGATGAAGTAGTGGTGGCTACTATCGATGTTAACACTTTTGATTGGACTAGTATTCTGGAATTCAATATATCAGATTTTATTAGCATTACTAATACAATGAGCGTAAAAGTGGAAACTGCTGACCTAGTGGGTTCTGGTAATTTATTGGAAGTAGGTTTTGATAATTTCAAAATTAATGAAGGCTCTTCATTCCAAACACTAACAGGAACAGTACAGAATGCCAACGGTGGACTAATCTCCAACGCACCAGTCAGAATACAAGGATTATCTACGAATTATTCTTCTACAACAAATACAGATGCCAGTGGAAATTTTGAATTCAACGACATACCTCCTGGACAATACGAAGTTTATGCTGGGAAATGGTCTTATACTACAGAAGTAGAATCGATTGATGTGGCTGTAAGTTCATCTGCACCTATCAACTTTGTTCTCACTAGAAGGTATGAAGATCCTTTTGCATTGGATTTGGGTTGGGCTGTGACAGGTAATGCTAGTTTCGGAATATGGGATCTAGGCGAACCAGTAGGAACAACTTATAATGGAGATATTTTCAATCCAGATCTGGATGTGGATGGAGATACTGGAGATTGGTGCTACCTAACAGGAAATCAAGGTGGCAGTGCAGGAACAGATGATGTAGATGATGGAAATACTATCCTTACATCTCCTTCATTCAATTTAGAAAATTACCAAAATCCTTTCATCAGTTACCAAACTTGGTTCATGAACGATGGAGGCGAAAGTAGCCCCAATGATCAGTTGACGATTACTATTTTTAATGGAACAGACGAAATTACCATTGAAAACATATCAAACAACACCAATGGATGGAGAGATGAAACCAGTTTCAGAATATTGGATTTCATTTCATTGAGTAATAATATGACGATAAAGGTAGAAACAGCAGATAATGCTAACTCAGGACACTTAGTAGAAGCAGGTTTGGATAATTTCAAAATCTATGAAGATCCTTTATTGCCTGTAGAAGAATTTGAAAATGAGTTATCACTAGATATATCACCTAATCCATTCCATTCCAGTTTATTCATTAGTATACCAGATGAAATTAGTACGGGAACACTCAGCATCTTTGATGCATTAGGAAGAATCGTATTAGAGGAAACCAATGAGGATAAACAGATGGAAATCAATACGGAAAAACTTCCATTAGGCATATATTATATTGTTTATCTATCTAATAAAATCCAAATAAGCCATAAGATTGTAAAACAATAGATTATTTCAATAATCTACATACAATAGGCATCTTGAATTCAATCAAGATGCCTATTTTTGTATACTAATGAATCATAAAAAGAACATACAGCTCATCCCTTATTGTATAAAATGTATCGAAAGGGAAAAGAAAGTTAGAATCATTGCCTTCAGCATCGTTCTAGTCGTAGGCCTATTGCTAGTAATTTCCTTCTTAGATAAGAATCCAGCCTTTATTATTATAGGAATGATGATGGCGGCAGCTGGCTTAAAATTCCTCTCTGATAGTATTCGTGTTCCTAAATCATCGCACCATCCTATTATACAATGTCTGTCTTTCCATCCTCAAAAAATTGTTTGGATCTATGCTATTAAGGTGGACAATATGCCATTTGGCATAAGGCTTTTTAGCTATGGTAGGCTTGCCATAAAACTTGATGACAGAACAGAATTATCCATATCTCTTCCTTACTCAGATATCAATCTTATTCTTCAAGAATTGCAACAACAATCTCCTTACGCTACATTTGGATTTAGTCCTGAAAACAGGCAATTGTACCTCATAGATCCTTGTCTGCTCCTAAAAGACTAGTAAAATCACATCATATAACAATAATTAAATTGTCACTATTTATTTAATAAAGTACTTAGCAATCAGAAGTTATATATGACAATATTAAAACTTTCGCCTGTCACAAAAGAACAAAATACTAATTCTTTCCCTCTCGTAATCCTGCCTATTATGCAAACATACTTATTCACTAAATATTATTATATACTAAAACGCTAATACTATGGTTGATTACAAGAACGAACTAAGTCCAAAAGAACAGAACAAGAAAATAGACATTAGATACACACTCCTTTATATCATGGTTACAGCATACACTGTTTTTATGTTATTGGATGCATTAGGATAAGATAAAAAAGGGTTTGAAAAATCAAACCCTTTTTTAGGGAGTAGATTATATTTTTCCTATTTCCTTATGTTCTTTTTTTTGCTAGAATAAGCCACAGCTCACCATAATCTTTTAGGTAAGTACCTTTTCGCCCCTTTTCTCCTATGCCTGTATACAAATCTAATCTGCCAGGTCCTTTTATAGCTCCCCCTACATCCTGTGCCAATAAAAGTGAAATCTTATAATCTATTCCTCCTTTTCTGGGTACAGGGCGAGATGCCATTAAGCAAGAACCTGTAGGGATATAACGCTTATCTGTAGCTATCGATATGAAAGGTTTTAATGGCACATGACCAGAACCTGTTACTTTTTTAGCTTCAGAGTTCTTCACAAAAAAGATATTAGAAGGATTATGAAAAATAATCTCATCTTTTTTATCAGGATTTTTTTCTATAAATTTCCCTATGCTCTTTAGTGTAATTCCAGTAGGTCTCTCAGCATAGTTTTTCTGGTAATAGCGTTGGATGCTTTTTCTAGCATGACCATTTCCTCCACCATACGAAAGCATATGTTTACTACCATCTTCATATTGAACATAGCCAGATCCCTGTAGTTGTAAACTTTGGATATCTAGTAGACTTTTGGCATATGCTAATTCTAAACCCTTACCTTCCAATGCCTTATCTTTATAAATCTGTCCCCTAGTCGGATAAGATGACATTCCTTTAGGCTTACTATAAATCGGATATTTATACTTCTTATTGGGCCTACTCCTCACATCTAAGACAGGAGAATAATATCCTGTAAATAATACACTCCCTCTTTGATCCTTACCAGCTATCTGGTACACATCAAAATATTCAGACATTGGAATAAAGGCAGTACTACCCCATTTTTCTAATAAAATTACCGTCTCTTCCAAATCCCTTTTAGTAAAGCGAAGCCCATCTATATTGAAGACAGTCTTGCCTCGCCGCTGAATATCCAACAGTTTCTTTTGGTATGTCAATGCTTCAAGTATATCCTTTCCAAAGGAAGGAAGTGGCAATGAGTCCACGTTAGTAGATGTATAAACCTTTTTGAGAAATGGCGAATTCCAATCTTTTTTACTCTTAAATTTTTGAGGATAGACAAAAGATGTCACCCCTACCCTATCAGAGTCCAA
>JBNMOV010000393.1:0-4925 GCA_051275765.1 Maribacter sp.
TTAATATTTTGATGAGATTATTTTGGAATATGGCGAGGCATTTTTTGACAGCGTAGCCTTAGCTACGGTGGAGAAAAATAACGATGTCCAAATTTCAAAAGAAGCCATCAAAACTTAACATTACTTAGTTTACAGTGTACTAAGCTGCCGTAATTATTAGTTTCTGTTAGGCACAAAAAACGGAGTTATGCCGTAGTGTAATGAGTATTTTTGGAACGACACAGAAACTGATAAGTACAAATCTTGGGCGTATCGAAATTTATGAGGTAGTCCACTAGAATAATAAATTAACTCAAAATTACATCATTATTTATTGCTTTCATTAAGTTAGAACAATCTCCCCAACTTTCCAAAATATTATCGAAATCTATGTTCAATGAATTCACTAAATTTCTAGTATTCGTGTAGGATAGAGGCTGATTTTTTCTAGTTGTTTCTATATCTCCATTGATTTGATCTAAGCAAGTAACTACTAAATTTTTCCTTGCTCCAAAAGAATAATTGGCATCACAATTTAAAGCATAATCTAACATGTCTAAATCCAAAACAGTACAGCGTTGATGTCCTTGCCAAGGGTTGTATTGATTGGTTTCTTTTGGATTTGGCGTGTAATTTAATGTTAGTTTTTCATTGGATAAAAAACCATTGCCATGTCGAGTTTGGTAAGCTCTCGTGATATAATAAATATCTGGAATTTCGAGTTTATATTTATTGATAATTTTCATTGCATTTCTCGAGGTGGTATTAGCATAAGTTACATTAGGAAAAAAGCCATGATCCATATCTAATAAAATGCCTTGACTACCTTCAAAAATTAAATCAGAAAAATTTTCTTTTTTAATAATCGAATTAAAAAATTCATTTTCATTCACTATTTCAATATAAGATTTGATATCCTCTAGCATTTTTAAATAAATCTCCATCATTTTATTTAATTCTGGATTTTCATATGTAGAGTTCGTCTTTTTTTGATAATAGGTTTTAATTGCATTTAATTTTAATTCTAATACTTCAGGATAAAATAAATCCTGTGCGTATAATTTATATGGAGAAGATGTACCACGAGTAACTGTTGCACCAAAACCTAATCCACAACTGCCATGCTTATTAATTTTTTCTGAATTTCTATTATAAAAAACATCATAAGGTGTAGTTACTAATGCCAGTCCATCCATATATATTTTAGGTTCTATTCCCTTTTCTAATAAGGCTGCTAATTCATTAAAAAAACCTAATGGATAAAAAGTACAATACCTTGACCAATAAGTAGGTACACCTCTTAATGTTCCTGCACCAAAACTAGAAAACACATGTCTTGTTCCATCTTCCAAAACTACCGTATGTCCTGCCTGATGTCCTCCAGAAAAACGAATAACTAGCGGATAATCACTATTTTGACATAAATAATCTGTAGTAATTCCTTTTCCTTCATCTCCATAAGCTAGTCCTATTACTATTTTTGTATTTATCATGATTAATTGGTTTTTCTCTTGTAATAGATTTATTATCACTAAATCCTTTAATGTTCCCTTTGCTTTTTTGAGTAAAAGAATATCATTTATATACTGAGAATTAATTGGTTTTCAGATTGTTAAAAATTCATAGCTTCTGAAAATCAAGCAATTGCTACTAACGTTGGTCTGTAAAGCGAATACCGCTAGGTATATAGGCTAAATAAAATGCATTTAATATTGTTTTCTCTTTATAAATATCGTGCCAAAAAACAAGCGGATATTCATAAGAAATATCCAAACACAAATCTTCTTTTAATGCTCTGATATAATATTTTCCTTCTAAGAATTCTGCTTGTACAGATTCATTAATTTCCTTATTCCAAACTTCTACTCGCCAATTAGAATTGATTAATAATTTTGGCTCATGGATGAATTTAGTGGAGGTAAAATTTTGTGTAAAACCCCATTTCTACTAATCGTCTCATAAATAATGAATTGCATTTAGTGGAGAAATCACTTTCTTTGTAAAAAATCACTTCTCCACTAAATTCATCCATAAGCCATTATTAATCGATAAATTTTCCATTTTTTCTACCTCAAATACTTTCCATTTTCCATTTCTCAGTTTCATTAATTCTACTGAATCGCTAGGAATAACCGTATGATTACCTGGTATTTTTTGAATGACTTCCATTGTTTTTATTTTAAAACTGCTTCATTAAAAAGAAAAATTTCCTTCTCAATGAAGCAGTTTATAATTTTACAAATTAATAAGCCCTACACCTTTTCTTGCCACATCTACAGAAGAAATATTGACTAGTGCATTCTTGATAGAACTTGCTGTCTTAGCATCGAATCCAGCTGTCAATTTCCCTAAATCAATGCCATTAATCACAGCCACAGTAGAAGCAATCAATTCTGCTAAAGATTCATGTGTATCCAAAATCAAGGCACGTTCGCCTAGCAAGTCTTTCCAATAACCAATCACATCTGGACTATCCTTATAACCTGTTTCATTCACATGAATATGGAATACATGATACATACGTTGTGCTTCAGCTAATAAATCTTCTGCCTTGAGCGTTTCTGCTTGAGAATATCCCATCACATTTTTCAGCCAATCCGCATTCAATTGATGCCAGCTTTTTTCATCGCCTATAGTGAATAAAAAGCCCTTATTACCTCTTTTTTCAAAACAATCTATAGAAGTGTGTCTTCCCGCCACGAGCCAAGCCATGAGATAGGATTCCATATTTTGACCGCCGCCGCCGCCTTCTATAAATATTTTGGCAAGTCCTTCGTTCAGTTCATCTGTACCAGATTCAAACTGTCCTACTTGTAATGGGCATCGATCAGAAATATGATCGCCTATGGCTGAAAATAGGACTTGTGGATCTTCGATATCGTGATCGATAAGTGTGTCCATTAATGCACCTAGTTTATGGCGAATCAATTGTTCTGGAATACGTCCCATCGAACCTGTTACATCCAGATTGACCATGATAGCCAATGAATTTGGATGAGCGTCAGAATCCCTGCTTTCTCTGAATTTTAAGCCTTTAGGATTGAGTTCATCTGCTAATTTTCTGGATGCTGTGTTTTTAAAAATTGCTCCTCTTGATTTAGTAGAGTATGATTTTTTTAGATGCTTATATGCATCGCTTGACCAATCTGTATAACCCATTTTTATAGTATTTGATGGTTAAAAAATATTGCCTCAAAACTTTTTGGAATACCTAGTGGAAGGGAGCAATAATACTCCCTTCCTTCATAGGCATTCAATAGGTCAAAGGCTTAATTCATGGAATTTTACTTCAAAATTTGCTCGAAGCATTTTCCTATAATCGTCGTAGCACTCGAAAGCACTGATATGTTGTTTTAATAGGAATTCTATCAGAGCAGGATGATGTGTTTTTCTGAGTTTCACCCCCATTCCTGATGGATCTCCTAGTAGGTATGCTGCTGTTCTTTTAGTCAACTCTAGGTCGGTTTTTGTCCTAGCTCTTTTTTCGTCAAATATTTCCTTTGGATACCAATGTTTATACTTTCCAGAGACAGTAGAAACTTTGGTATTAGCTTTTTTAAGATGATAGAATGATGGTAAAATGATTCCATGCATCTTAGGCACAATGAATATACTTTCTGGATGAATTCCTCCATGCACGTAGCCTATTTGAGATAACCAAGCACAGGTTTCTAACATTCTAGAAAGTACCCAAAGTACATGGCATTCTGGAAGTAATAATCTAGATATAGGCACGGCCTTGTACTTAAATGATACTTGCAAATCCGTACTCAATCCCATTGATTCTGGCAGGTATTTATGAAAAGACAGAGAAGCAGCATCTCTTTTATTCTTTAATAAGAGATAATTGTCATAGGATTTTTGTAGTAAATCTTGATTGCCTGTGAAATAAGATTTTCTATCTTTTATTTCGAATTCCCCTACATCATCCTCAAATATTTTGCCTTTGTCATGTGTTGATTTGAGTTGATTGAGTTTGATGAATGCTTCCGTTGATCCTCTTATATTACACACATCTGGATGAAGCATAGATAAGGCTCTTTTGTATTGATTAACAATGTTTTCTGTACCAAAGACCTCTTGTATCTCCCCTGCTCTATTGATGATTTTAATGAGTTCAAAAGTTGTCATAAATTAGTTTGTTTAATTTTTAAACTAAGTAATTTGTTTGCAATATAAACTAACTTAACTTAAAAAGCAAACTAAGTTATTATATATATATAAAGAAAATTATGAATGATATTAATTAAATTATAAATGATAAGTATTATCTAATGCAGCGATACTTCAATGTGGTATGTTACTGGAAGTACGTATGCTAGCTAGTTAGCTTAAAATTACAATAATGAAAATAATCATTAGTACCCTGCTATTCAGCTTCATTTGTATCATATATAGTCAAGCACAATGGGTAGCTGTAGGATTTGAAATAGAAATGGGCGTATATCAATGGCAGAAAAGGCCAAATAACATCACCAATCCTGGAGTATCCACAGGACAAATACTCAGTTTCCCATCTGTAGGACCTAAAATATGGTTTGGAGATTGGGACTATTGGACGGTTTCTATTGAAGGCAAGGTGGATTATTCTGTTTTTGCTTTGGATGCTGGAGGAAAATTAGGTTTTGGGACGATCTCCTAGCCTAATCAAAGGTAATTTCAGCCCTTTTGGGGAGGCAAAAAATGGAGAAACTAAAATAGGTAGTAGGATTTGGGACACAATGGATAAAATCTGGTCTACATAATAAGCCAGATCATTTAAGAGGTCTAAAAAATCCATTTTTCATGACCTAACTAATATCGCAAAATTATCCTGGGAGATAATCCTAGGAAAAGGAAGACATAGCGATGATGGTTTTTCTTTCGAATTCTTTAGGCCCTGGTTGGGGCAAAAATGGGGCGAGATCTTTTACTTTGGGATTCAACCTGGGCTATAGGACGAATTA
>JBNMOV010000394.1:0-4915 GCA_051275765.1 Maribacter sp.
AGCTACGGTGGAGAAAAATAACGATGTCCAAATTTCAAAAGAAGCCATCAAAACTTAAGATTACTTACTTTACAGTGTACTAAGTACACTGTAAAGTAAATAGGTTGCAATTTTGAATCGCTTAATTTTTAGTTAGGCTAGGCAAAAATGACGCGAATAGCCGTAGCTATTTAAGGAGTTTTTAACGACGCATAACTGAAAACTAAGCAGACAAAACGGTTACTTATTTACTTTACAGTGCACTAAGCTTCTGATGAAGATTTTTCTATTCCTTTATTTACTAAAACACTCAGCATTTTATTGAGCAGAATAAGCTAGAGAATATTAATATTTTTGGTTATAGTATAGGTATAGGCAGTAAGGACAGAATGGTTTCTTTTGAAGAATCTAAAAATGCATCACTATTACTAGTTCATGAAAAAATAGTCGTGATTGAGGGAATCCCGCACCCTATAGATAAGATAAATCCTTCTGAATTAGCTGATTATATTATTATACGCAATTGAATAATAACTTTCGTATAAAATGGACTCCTTTAGTTCATTACTTCGTTACAAATACTCGCTGATGCTAAGGCATCGCCTGCGTTTTGTGCCTCGTCCTCAACAAAATGAGTAACATGTCCAATACGAAATACATTATTCAATTGCGTATTAGTTCGTTTTAAACAAGCTCTTACTTCTTATGGGGCGAAACAAAAATTCCAAGCCTTAAAAAAAACTGATTCGTAGGATCAATTTCGAAATCTTCATAACTATCCGTTTTGGAATCAAAACTACTACTCAGATTCATTTGGTATCCAGTTTTTAATTCTCCCCAAACCCAAGGAAAAAACTGATGTTCTAGTGTAACAGAAAAAAGAATTTCCGAATGGTTAAAAGCATAATCAAAATCGTCAGCCGAATCATTAGGAATATCCAATCGATAACTCTTGCTACCAAATTCAGCTCCAGCCAATACAATAGCTCTATTAGATATATTATACCTTCCAAAAATATTTCCAGGCAGAACAGATTCTATTCCCCACTTTTTATTAAATGTTTTATTTAATACCACAAAAGGAAGGATATTAAATCTTCTAAAGCTCTTAGCAAAACTAATACCAACGCCCCATTCAAAATCATCATTCGGTTTTATTCCATACACTCCAAGGAATTTATAAATACCATTTCTTTTATTAAAAGATATCCATTTATTGTAATTACCATTCGTGGAATATCTAAATCTAAATGCCATATATTTTTTAGCATTTAGAGGTTTGGTTACAATGAGTGTAAATGAATTACTCTTTAATCTATTCTGATCTAAATTATTAAAAACAGGCGTAAAATCATTTCCAATTTCATTAAATTGAAAAACTTCAGAAAAATATTTATACCCAATTAATAATTTAAAATGATCCTTATTGACTAAAGGTAATTTAGCGTCTATTTCAAAATGTTGGAAATTTCTAAACCTTGTATAAGGAGAACTTAAAGGATCGCCTTCTTCTTTATATCTTCCTTGATTCAACCAAGTGTATCTTAGTTTAACACCTTTGGATCTAGATTTAAATCGAACACCTGGCTTACAATAGCAGACTTCATTTCCTCCTATGAGTACATCTTCAGGAGTAATCTCAGGCTTTACTTGTGAAAAAAGACTAAGTGTTCCTAATAACAGTAATAGCACAGGAAAGATCCTAGAGGGAATACGAATTCTTTTTGAATAAGCAAGTATCATACACTGTATTTGTCAAAGAACCATAAAAATTAGCTAAGGGACGAGAAACAAATAAACGCTATATTCTAACTTGCCTTTTTGTTTGCTAACTTCGTTGAAAATACTCGCCATAGCTACGGCTATGTCTGCGTTTTTCGCCTTATTAGCAAGCAAAAATCCTACGTTATAAGTGGTATCGTTTATTTATTTCTCATCCGATGTTGAATAAATCATTCCTAATCTATTAAAAATCCATAATAAAACAACGAGTACTAATAGATGCAATAGTAGAAGCGACTAATCCAATAATAAAAATATTAAGTGACAATCTAATGAGTTTATTTTTTATTCCCAATGTAATTCCTAAATAATATAAATCCTTTATCATGGAAGTATAAATGTACTTTCCATCATTAAGCAATTGGAGCATTCCCCATTCAAAATCCTCAGGATGCATTTTATGAAAATTACCGAAATACAATAAATTCCCTTTTTTATTTCTAATATCCTCTTCCGTAAATTTCCCATGAGTATTTTCTGGTCGAATAGAAAGGATGGCAAAAATAATAGATAATAAATTAGCAGCTCCCAAAATGCCAACAGGCAGAAAATACCAAAAACCATTCTCCGAAGCTTCATCTCCTAATACTCCTCCAATTACCAATGATAAAATAATTGAATTAACGGTGATCATGATATTCGCTTTTTGATCAATCATCCGATTCAGCGTATAATGATTTTTTATGGTTGTTCGGAAGAGTGTTTGAATACCTCTGTCATCTCTTCCCTTTGAGGATTTTAGATTTTTCTGTAATTGCTTCAGTTCATTATCCGTAATATCCAACTCTCTTTTGAGAATAACATTCTCTCTTTTCTCCAGTTCTTTCTTCTCTTTCTTGATAGAATCAATTGTTTCTAAATATTTGGCTTCTAGTTCTTTTTTTCCATAATCTGTATGAAATTGCTGTTGATCTAAAATATTGATAGCCACATCATAAAAAGATTTTTTTCCTAAATTTATATCATGCAAAAGTCCTTCCTCATAAATCAATCTTAAATGCTTTTTCCCTTTTTTACCTGCAAATTCAGCATTCATTGAGTCAAAGATGACCGCTTCTATTTTATTCGTAATATTAGCAGGATAATTTATATTTTTCAAGATGGTTTTCATCTGCTCCTTTGCCATTTCAGGCAAATTATTATCCAAGGAAAACCGATCTAAATAGCCATCTATCAAGCTATCATAATTAGTAGAAAAACCTTTCGTTTCAGGATCTATACTTACTTTAGCATCTCCATATGCAGAACTATGTATCCATCCTGCTAATAAAGCAACACACATATCATCATCATTCAGATTTTCGCTTTCTCCTATCGTTTTTATTCGCTTTGTAAATCGATGGGCATATCTGATATCATGATAGATGATTTTATCAGAAAATGCTGTCATGATTTTTCCTGCAAAAATCTCAGCTTTCTCTATCAGTTTTTGGTGCTCTAAACTTTGTTGAACTTTCATATAACTAGTGGATATATTAGTTAGCGTATGTTTAAAATTACACTAATAACAGATAAAACTAAATTTTCAGGATATCTATTTATTTAGGGAATAGGAAAATAATAGCATGCACATCTAGTGGGGGCTCATTCCTTCTTTCTTCGCTAAAAAATATTCCCATAGCTACAGCTATGAAAATATTTTTTGCCTTGATATAAGAAATAATAACCTCGCCATTTTACGTACTTTATTAATTATCTAATCCCTTAATACACTGTAAAGTAAGTAATCTTAAGTTTTGATGGCTTCTTTTGAAATTTGGACATCGTTATTTTTCTCCACCGTAGCTAAGGCTACGCTGTCAAAAAATGCCTCGCCATATTCCAAAATAATCTCATCAAAATATTAAACAACTTACTTTACAGTGTACTTAATACACTGTAAAGTAAGTAATCTTAAGTTTTGAAAGTGCCTTTTGTTCCAACTCTGCTTCACGTCCTTGCCTTAATAGCTAAGGCTATTAGGCTGCGGGCGTTCATTGATTTGATACAAAACTCATCCTTCAAATTTTTAACTAACTTACTTTACAGTGTACTTAATCATTAGTGTAAAAAATAATGTTGATTTTTCATACTAGTGGACTAACTCATAAATTTCGATACGCCTAAGGTTTGTACTTATCAACTTCTGTATCGTTCCAAAATCACTACTAAGTAAGCAACAATAAATGGAAATAGATGCCCAACTTAGTCCGTTAATGAAAGAATGGACTGTTTTTGTATGAAAATGTCCCAAATGGACAAACTATAAGACGCTTGACTGTGTACATTTAGATTTTATAGAATATCATTTCTATTAAAAAATCAAATTATACCTAGCGGTATTCGCTTTACAAATCCCCTTATAGTAACAATTGCTTAATTTTCAGTAGCTATAAATTTTTAGTCATCCGAGAACCAATTAATCTTCAGTATATATGAACCGACTTCACTATTACTTAATTATTATCATCTTCATTGCAAGTAGTTGCTCTACTTCAAAAATTCCTTACCTCAGTAAGGATAATAAAACTTGGGAGCAAACTCCATTACCTCAAGGAAAACTTTCTAAAACAATATTCCTTGTAGGAGATATGGGGAAAGAATATGATGAAGGAGAACTTAATCCTGTCTTAGGAATCTTAAAAAAAGATATCGAGCTAGTAGATAATAGCTCCTTGGTTTTTCTAGGAGATAATATCTATCCTAAAGGTATGCCCGCCAATAATCATCCTGACAGGGATAACGCAGAGCAAATCATAAAAAGCCAATTGGATATTCTTGCAGATTATAAAGGAGAAACTTATTTCATCCCTGGTAATCATGATTGGAATAATTCAAAAAGACATGGCTTGGAACAAGTTCGGGATCAGGAAAAATTTATCGAATCCTATTATTCTGATAGAGAGAATATCTTTCATTTTCCAGATCATGGTTGTGGAGAGCCAGTAAAAGTAAAGGAAGACAATAAGTTGATTTATATTTTTATTGATTCTCAATGGTGGCTGCAAAATTGGGAACATGAAAGAGGAATGAATGAAGGTTGTGAAGTTAAAAGCAGGCAAGCATTTTTGGATGAATTTCATCAGATCATTACGAAACATAAGAATAAACAGATTGTCATTTTTATGCATCATCCACTATTTTCAAATGGAAGTCATGGAGGGTTTTTCTCAGC
>JBNMOV010000395.1:0-4905 GCA_051275765.1 Maribacter sp.
TAATCGTTGTTATTGGACAAGATGGCCTTGTAGCAAACACAGCAAAATATTCTAATAATCTTCCAATAATTGCTGTAAACCCAGATACAGATAGATATGATGGTGTATTATTACCTTTTAACATAGGTAATTTTATTAAAGGAGTTGAAAGTGTTTTAAGCGATAAATTTAATTCTAAAATTATGCGATTTGCAGAAGCCAAATTAAATGATGGTCAAAGATTACTTGCTTTTAATGATTTGTTTATAGGAGCATCTTCGCACGTTTCTGCTAGGTATAAAATAACATTTAAAAATAAAACTGAACAGCACTCTTCAAGTGGAATAATTGTGTCTACTCCCGCAGGATCAACAGGTTGGCTAAGTTCAATATTTAATATGGCATATGGCGTTACTAATATCTTTGAGAAAAATCGCACTGTAAAACAACCGAAATTAAAAGAAAATGATTTACTTTTTGCTGTAAGAGAACCGTTTAAAAGTATTAGAACACAAACTGAAATAATTACTGGAATTATTAGAAATAATACATTGACAATAGAATCTTTTATGCCGAATAATGGAATTATATTTAGTGATGGAATTGAAAAAGATTTTATAAATTTTAATAGTGGCTCAATTGCAACAATTGGTATAGCAAAAGAAACAGCTAACATTGTACAAAATTTTAAAACCATACAAAAAATAAATAAAAGAAGTTCGTTTAAAATGAGGAAAAAGAATTAACATCCCCTAACATGCCAGACGATCAATATTGCTATAGTTTTCAACTCCTTCCATTGATATATTTAATTTAATTTTATTGCTGTAAATTGAGTTCATATTCCTTATTGAATTCGTTTCACTTATATAATATTGAAGATTCAAATGGCAGATTGATTACTTTTTCTGGAGGAATTCCTGTAAATAATACTGATGGCGAAGTAATTGGAGCAATTGGAAGTAGTGTAGCAAATGATCACGCAGTTGCAGTAGTTGCGTAAACACAACAGATTTTAGACGCTAGATGGAGTATATTGTAATTAGTAAACTCTAATATCTAGCGTCTAATATTTTTTCATTAATTTGTCTTTAGCCAGCCAGTGATACTCATCCTAGGCTTATGATTGAGCAGTACCTCATGTTCTAGCTCACTACTTTTAAAAAACACACATTTTCCATTTGTTGGAGAAATAATTTGAGTATAATCATTGTGATAAATACATAATTCTCCCCCGTTACCTACTTTCCAATCATCATTCAAGTACATAATCATAGAAAAGGCTCTATTCTGATTATTTCGAAATTGGTCGAGATGTCTTTTATAGAAACTCCCTTTTTCATAAAATGCGTAATGAAATTCATATCCTGTAATACCTGAATAACAGGTTCTATTGAGATATTTTACGAATTCATCAATTATATCCAAGAATCTATTTTCATGAACATTTTCATGTTTGCGATCTAGCCAATAAATGACATCGCCTCTAATTGATTTATTGTTGAGTAGTTTTGAATTATTTCCAACTCCTGCCATTTTGAGTTGCTTTTCTTGCAGGAGTAATAATAGATTTTCGATAAGATGACTAGATAAATCTTCATTTAAAAAATCGTTTATCAAACCAACTTTGTTTTCTAAAAAACTGCTGATTATAGTCTCAAATGTTTCTTCCAACATTGATTACTTAAAGCCAAAACGGCATAAAACCGTTAGCTTTGTAATACTACCCTTAAATCAATCGGAAACAAAGTTAATCGTCATATGCTTTCCGTATAAATTTAAACCTGTTTTCAAAAAGGATCAAATAAAAAGCATATAATAGAAAAACAAAGGACATCTCTCACCGTTTTAATGATGAGGTAGTTATAATATTATAAATCAGGACAGCAGTAAAAGATAAATCATCAATGAGGATATTATTAACAGGAGCAACCGGATACATTGGAAAAAGGTTATTGCCAATATTGGTCGAAAATGGTCATCATGTAATTTGTTGTGTAAGAGATCCTAACCGTTTCAATCCTCCAGAATCTATCAAACCTTACGTTGATATAATTAAGGTAGATTTTTTAGATGCAGCATCATTAAATGAAATTCCTAAAGATATTGATGCCGCTTTTTATTTGATACATTCTATGTCTAATTCATCTGACTATGAAAAACTAGAAGAAATCACAGCTACCAATTTTAGAAATTATCTGAATGAAACGAAGGTAAAACAAGTCATTTATTTAAGTGGAATAGTGAATGAAGTAAAACTTTCGAAACATTTAAAGTCTCGAAAAAATGTAGAAGATATTTTAGGCGATAGCCGATTTAGTTTGACTACGTTGCGAGCAGGAATTATCATGGGATCAGGAAGTGCTTCTTTTGAAATCATAAGGGATTTAGTAGAGAAATTACCTATTATGGTTGCGCCTAAATGGTTGGATACTAAGTGTCAACCCATAGGAGTGAGAGATGTTATCAAATTATTGGAAAAATCATTGCTGAATGAAAAAGTATATGATCAAAGTTTTGATATAGGTGGTCCTGATATACTTACGTATAAAGAAATGTTGCTTGAATTTGCGAAGGTCAGGAAACTAAAACGCTGGATATATACTGTACCCATCATGACACCCAAATTATCATCATACTGGCTTTATTTCGTCACATCGACATCTTATAGATTGGCGTCGTCACTCGTGGAAAGTATGAAAATTGAAGTTATATGTAGAGATAGGAAAATCAATGAGATTTTAAATGTACAGCCAGAAAAATATCTCAAGACCATACAAAGGGCATTTGTAAAAATAGAGAGTAATGAAATCGTTTCTAGTTGGAAAGACTCTCAAGTCAGTGGTGTGAAAAATATCAATATATCTGATTTTATTGATGTACCAGATTATGGTTGCTTCAAAGATATTAGAGAAAGAGATTTTGATTCTCGTAAAGAAACCATTCGTAATATATGGAAAATTGGAGGCGATAATGGATGGTATTATGGAGATTGGTTATGGAAATTAAGAGGATATATCGATAAAATTTTCGGAGGGGTAGGGTTGAGAAGAGGCAGAACTAGCCCTACGATGTTAGAGGCTGGAGATGCATTAGATTTTTGGAGGGTTTTATATGCGAATAAATCAGATGGAAGATTATTACTGTTTGCTGAAATGAAAGTGCCGGGAGAGGCTTGGTTGGAATTCAAAATCAAGAATGATAAATTAATACAAACAGCTACCTTCAGACCACATGGAATATTGGGTAGGCTGTATTGGTACTCTGTTGTACCTTTTCATGGATTTATATTTACAGGAATGATAAATAAAATCACTCAACAGAGCTAGGAATTTAATTGATGCACCTTTTCATCCTAATTCGCTTATAAATATCTACTATTATATTTTGAATTACTACATTACTTCATTAGCTTTAGCAAGCTCGACAACTTCAATACCAAATAAAACCAATATTTTATGAATATTCAAAAAGGAGTTTTAATCAAGACCATGACAATGGCAGCCATTATTTTATTGACTTCTATCCATATTTGTTTTGGACAGACGAAAAGTGAAAAGATTGACGAATTACTGAATCTATACCTTGAATATAATGAATTCAATGGCTCTGTTTTGGTATCAGAACAAGGAAAGGTTATTTATAAAAAAGGATTCGGAATGGCAAATATGGAATGGGATATTCCAAATAAATCCAATACCAAACATCGATTAGGTTCTATCACTAAGCAATTTACTGCGATGCTTATTTTGCAACTGGCAGCTGAAGATAAATTAGATTTACAAGTACCAATTAATACTTACCTTCCAGATTATCCTACAAAAACTGGAAGTGAAATAACCACTCATCATTTATTGACACATACTTCTGGTATTCCAGAATATACGTCATTTCCAGGATTTTTTGAAAATGAAATTCGCAATCCATATACTCCAGAAGAGTTTGTGAAAACGTTTGCTGATATGGATTTGGAATTCACGCCTGGAGATAAATTTAATTACTGTAATTCAGGTTATTTCCTTCTAGGATTCATCATAGAAAAGCTCTCAGGAAAGACTTACGAACAAATGCTTCATGATAAGATATTCACACCTTTGAAAATGGAGGATACAGGATACGATAATCATAAAGATATTATCAAAAATAGAGCAACTGGTTATGAGAAAAGCGGAAAAACCTTTACGAATTCCAAATATTTAGATATGAGTGTTCCTTATTCTGCGGGCTCAATGTATTCCACTGTTGAGGATTTATATCTCTGGGATCAAGGATTATATACCAATGAATTACTTCCAAAGAAATATATGGATTTGTATTTCAAGCCTTATATTCCTGCTTTTGGGAATGGTTATTATGCTTATGGTTGGGGAGTTGGAAAAGAGGTCATTGGAAATTCTTCAGATAGCATTTCTGCCATTTATCATGAAGGAGGAATTAATGGTTTCAATACGAATATTTCTCGATCTCCATCAGATAAAACGCTAGTCGTTTTATTAAACAATACAGGAGGTGCACCACTGAATGAAATAACAGAGGCGATAAGAGGTATTTTGTATGGTAAAACATATGATCTTCCTAAAAAATCTCTGGCTAATGCACTAATGGAAGTTATACAGGAAAAGGGAATTGAAGCAGGAATAACATATTACAATGCTAATAAAGAAAATGATGCTGTCGAGCTAGATGAGGATGATATGAATGGAATTGGTTATCAATTGATGGCTGCTGATAAAGTAAAAGAAGCTGCTCAGGTTTTTAAATTAAATGTAGAGGCTTTCCCAAAATCATTCAATGTATACGATAGTTATGGCGAAGCTTTGATGAATTTAGATAAAAATGAACTTGCGATAAAGAATTATAAAAAATCTGTAGAACTTAATCCAGCTAATCAAAATGGAATTAATATGCTGAAAAAATTGGGCGTAG
>JBNMOV010000396.1:0-4903 GCA_051275765.1 Maribacter sp.
AATGCACGGTATCAGCATTGTAAACTTGTTAAGGAAACTGCTGAGAAACTTAATATAGTACTGGAGTTTCTTCCAGGATATTCTCCCAACCTTAATCTGATTGAAAGGCTTTGGAAGTATATGAAAAAAATACTTGGAAAAGAACGTCCTGATGGTAAAAAATCTTTTTTCAAAGCTGTTCTTTCATTATTGGAAACATTAGATAATGAAGAATACCAGAATAAATTATGGACATTATTAAATCCCATTTTTCAACGATTTGAAAAATCACAAATCTTGGGTTGCTAAACTATAACTTATTTTACAGTGTACTAAACATCTTTCAATTTACGATATGACAAAGTTACGCCAACATGAAAGTTGAAAGAATGGATGCTAGGCAGGAATCATATAAGTACTAGACCCTAGTAAAATGTAGTTATGGCCTTATATTTCATCATATGACATATACCTACCTTTGTTTTCACTATATTACAAGTAACCCTAGTTGTTATTTTAATATAATATAATATACTTATGAAAGTTATCCTATGTAGTTTATTCATAGCTTTTAGTGTCCTTGGTTTTGCTCAATCAGAAAATGAGCTGCCAGAAGATTTAAAAGCTATACCAGCCCATTTTGAAGCTGTCATGAAAATGAACGACGTTTCCTCTGTAAAGCAGATGAATACTATTGCAACAATGTACCTTCAGTATTTGAGAATTAATAAAGATACTGCTCAACTCATTACTCGAAGAATGGTCAAAATAACTAGTGATTCCCCTAATGATACGATCAAGGCTATTGCTCTAAATACTCTGGGAAATTCACTAAGTTCCTCAAAAGACTTTGATGAGGCTATACAATCCATTGAACAAGCAAAATCAATTTTCACTGAATTGGGAAGTGATAGGATGATCGGCAGTACACTGCACGGATTAGGTAAGATAGCTGCAAAAAAAGGACAACATGATGATGCCATTAATTATTATTTAAACAGCTTAGCATCCTTTGAAAAATTAAAGGATAGCACAGAGATATTTAAATTATATTATGATATAACGGGGCTTTATTACACTCTTTCCTTAATGGATAAAGCGGAAGAATACACATCAAAGGCAGCAGAAATTGCTGAAACGATGAATAATGATAATATGACTCGTTCTGTTTATTCTGCTAGGAGTAATATTTTGAACAAAAGAAATAAGGTTTATTATGACAAATCGAAGAGTGATACCATACAACCATCGATTTATAAGGATAGTTTTCTCTTATACGCTAATCGTTCCTTGGAAAATAATAAACTCGAACTGGAGATAGCTGAAAAATATAATCATAAACAATCCATTATCCAAACTTTAATTGGAATGATAGGTACTTATAACAATATCGAAGATTATGACAAAGCCATCCATTTGGGAAAAAGGGCGACGAAATTAGTTAGTGAATTGGGGAGTAGCAAACTGGAAAGCCAACTCAATAATTTCCTAGCTGTATCTTATTTAGAAACAGAAGATTATAAAAAAGCACTTGTTTGTGGAAAGAAAAGTCTAGAAAGTGCTGAAGAATTGGGTAGAGAGAGAACTATTGCAAACAGTCATGATTATCTTTCCAGAGTATACATTGGATTAGGACAATATAGAGAAGGATTAAAACATCTTAGATTCTATGATAAATACTTAATCAAAACCAACAACCTTGAAAAGGTACAATTGGTGGCTGATGCAGAATCTAAATATGAGTCTGTAAAACAAGAGAAACAGATTTTGGAACAAAGGAATGATATTCTTGAATTGGAAAGTTCTAATGCAAAGTTTACGCAACAGAGAAATGGATTTATTGGAGGTAGTTTTTTATTAGGAATATTGGGTTTTATAGGATATAATTTTTTTAAAATCAGAAGAGAACGAAATAACAAGATAGCTTTTGCGGAAGCACTTATTTTCGCACAGGAAACAGAACGAAAACGAATCGCCAGAGATTTACATGATGGCGTAGGACAGTCTTTATTATTAATCAAAAAACAACTGGCTTCCAATCATGAAACAACTTCTGAAAATAATCAACTCATCAGCGATACTTTGGATGAAGTACGAAGTATTTCAAGAGATTTGCATCCATTCCAATTAGAAAAATTTGGTTTGACTATTGCCATTAATGATGTGATTGAAAAGGTCGAAAAATCAACAAACCTTTTTATTACTACAGAAATTGACAATATCAATGGTATGCTTTCAGCTAAAGAAGAAATTCACTTTTATAGAGTGATTCAAGAATCGTTGAATAACATCGTGAAGCATGCAGATGCGACTGCTGCAAAAATCAGTATCCAAACCAATGAAAATGGTATTACTGCCAAAGTCATGGATAATGGCAAAGGTTATGATCATGAAATAGCTATCGTCACTACAAAAAGTCTAGGACTTCGAACGATGTACGAAAGAATATCTTCTTTAGGAGGGAAATTGAAAATTGAGAAGAATGAGCCTTCTGGAACAATTGTCAATTTTACTATTCCTAAAAAGCTGATTTAAAAAACGCTAAAATCCCACATTATGAAAATACGAGTATTCAATGCAGATGATCATCCTCTATTGAGGAAAGGAGTTACTAATCTTCTAGTAGAAACCAATGATATTCAATGGCTAGGTTCTGCTGAAGATGGCAAAGAAGCCATGGATAAAATTCGGGAACTTCAACCAGATGTCGCTATTTTGGATATTGAAATGCCACATTATTCAGGAATGGAAGTGGCTAAAATTTTATTGGCTGAAGGTATCAAAACTAGATTTGTGATGTTTACGCTTTTTAAGGATGAATCATTCTTTAGGAATGCGATAGGCCTTGGTGTAAAAGGATATTTGCTGAAAGAAAGCTCAGAAAAAGAGATTTTGGATTGTATTCGTTCTGTTCATGCAGGGAAAGCTTATGTCAATCCTAGTTTGACTCAATATTTGATTAATCCAGCTTCAGAAAACGATATTTTAAGTGATTTATCTAAGCATGAAGTCAATATTTTAAAACTTATCGCTCAACAAAAAACGAGTGCAGAAATAGCTAGTATGCTTTTTATTAGTCCTAAAACGGTTTCAAATCATAGAACGAATATTGGTAAAAAACTCAAGCTAGGTGGAACGCAAAATAGTTTATTGAAATGGGCTATTGAGCATGGGGATTTATTGAGGTAAACTACTTAATAAGACTTTCAATTTTTTGCTCCGGAAAAACAGATATCCAGAACATCAATCCTTCATATTTCGCTATTAAATTGGTGGCTTCTAATACTGGATTTTCTACTTTTCCTTTTTTTAACCTTTGTATTAAAACCTTATTTATTTGTTCATAAAAATATCGAACTTCTTCTTTAAATTTAGGGTATTCTTCATAGGCTTCAAAAAACAAAATAAAATACCTTGACATTCCTTTTTTTGTTAGAGCAAGAATTTCGGGAACAAATGACTTATAAAATTCTTTTATCATCATTTCTAATTCCACTAAATTCATATCTTTCAATGAATCCCAATCTACGCTTTTGTAATAGGAAATAAAATATCGATTAATTACTTCTTGGTAAAGTTCTTCTTTGTTTTTAAAATAATGATAAAATGCACCTTTCGATAATTTAGTTTCTGTGACTAAATTAGACATAGATGTATTCCTATATCCTTTATTTAAAAAAAGTTTAAACGAAGTTTCTAGTATAAATTCTTTGGTGCTAGACATTATTTTTCTTTTGTTCTTTTACTTCATTATTAAAAAAGTCTTCCAATTTATGACTTCCATATTCATCAGCAATATTATCGTAAGCCATTGCTGTTAAAAAAAATTCGTAAGGTCCATAAGTCATGGATGAAGTAAATGTTCTTAAAAACCAAATGGTAAATGTTCTAATCCAATCGGGCAAATGCGTGATTTTTATCTTTTTATCCCAAGCTTTAAGTGCTAATATTGCCAATTCATTATGAGTAAAAACGTCTTGTCCACCTGCTGTTGGTTCTTTTTCATGAGACAATATATTATCAACACACACTTTTGCTAAATCAGCTCCATGGATTGGATTCAATTTAAAATTCCCATTTCCAAACAAATATACTCTTCCTCCTTTTGCCATTTCCAAAAAATCTCCCATATCAGAGAAAAAACCATTTGGACGTATAATCGAATAATTTAATTCAGTGCTTTTCTTTAATTCATCGACAAATCGTTCTTTCGCTTCAAAGATCTTTAAATGCCGCAATTGATGACCATTAAAAGCAGAAACATATTGGAAGGCTTCAATATTAGATTTAATCGCTTCTTGCAATAAATTCGAATTTCCTTGATAATCGACATCCATATAAGTTAATCCATCTTTTTGCCGTGTTATCCCTACTGTTGTAAAAACCCAATCAATATTTTTTGCAACATTTACAAGCGTTTCAGGCTGTGTAATTTGTCCAATAAAAAAATCATCAACATTTTCGAATACTTCTTTCTGGCTTTCTTTTCGAATCAAGACTCTTACCCAATAGTTTCTTTTCTTTAATTCTTTGACAAGATATTGTCCTAGATAACCTGTTGCTCCTGCTACTAATACTTTTTTCATTTTCTTAATATTTTAAAAACCGACCGTTCGGTACGCAAATGTACTAAAAAATTAAACTATAAGTAATCATTTGTGAAACGTATTTAATAAATTGAGCCAGAATGGGTAGTAATTTTTTCTTCTAAAGAATTCAAAAAATCGTTGCATAGCCGTAGATACGGAACTATTTTTTGTGTTTTTTAGAAGGAAAAAGAACAAGCATAATGGCTCAGGTTATTGAATTCGTTTCACTTTGGTAAAGTAATTCTCATTTCCTCCTAATCTTTACCCTCTTCTAAGTAATCCAACTTGAACTATCACAACATCAAATATAGGGTCTAGACCCTAGTATTTCCCAC
>JBNMOV010000397.1:0-4866 GCA_051275765.1 Maribacter sp.
TTATATCCAAGAAAATGGATTAGAAAAATGGATTATATTTATTAATGATTATGTTTCTTTAGCGGAATTAAAATGTATGTACGAAGGGGCTTCGTTGATGGTTTATCCTTCTTTTTATGAAGGGTTTGGTTTGCCTATAGTAGAGGCGTTATTATCTAAAACGCCTGTAATTACATCTAATGTTTCTTCTATGCCAGAGGCTGCGGGGAGTGATTCTATTTTGATTAATCCTTATGATATTGAAGAGATAAAAGATGCGATACTTCGTGTTTTAGGGGATAGTGTATTGAAAGATAACATGGTGATAAATGGGTATGAATACGCATTGAATTGTTTTCATCCTAGAGTTGTGACGAGAAAGTTGGTAGAAGTTTATAATGATTAACAAAAGTATTCAAAAATATATATTTTTGTTTAAAATAATAATGAAGTGAAAGTAACAAATGCAGTTGTATTAGCAGGAGGATTGGGGACTAGATTGAAGTCTGTGATTAAGGATGTTCCTAAACCTATGGCAATGGTGGCTGGAAAGCCTTTTTTGCAACATGTTTTGGATCATTTATATAATTATGGTTTTAAAAAAGTAGTTCTTTCTATAGGTTATAAAAGTGAAATAATCAAAGATTTTTTCAAAAAAGAATATAGAGGAATATCTATAAAATATGCTATAGAAAAAGGACCTTTAGGAACAGGTGGAGGCATCCAAATGGCAGGAAGAATATTTACATATGCTCCTTATTTTGTTTTTAATGGAGATACGCTTTTTAGAGCTGATTTATGGAAGATGGAAGATGTGTTTTTTAATCAAAAATCTAATTTGGTATTGGCATTAAAACCAATGGAGAATTTTTCGAGATATGGTACAGTAGAATTAAATACAGAAAATAAAGTCATCTCTTTTAACGAAAAAAAATCAACAAAAAAAGGATTAATAAATGGGGGTGTTTATTTAATGGATAATGCTGTTTTTAATAATATATATTCTTCCTCTTTTTCTTTTGAAAAAAAGATAATGGAAAATAATATTAATACATTAAATATTCATGGAATTGTTTCTGATGAATACTTTATTGATATAGGTATTCCTACTGATTATAAAAAAGCACAACTCGATTTTAAACAACTGGATTTAACTGAATGTATACAAAAAATAAGATCAGAGAATTGGACGTTGTTTTTGGATAGGGATGGTGTGATTAATCAAAGAATACCAGGGAATTATGTGAAGTATCCAAAGGAATTCTTTTTTATAAAAGGAAGCGATACTGCTTGTGCTATTTTTGCGGAATTATTTAAAACAATAGTCGTCGTAACGAATCAACAAGGTGTAGGAAAAAACCTCATGAGAGCTGGATTATTAGATGATGTCCATGATTTCATGACAAAAGAAATAGAAATAGTAGGGGGTAGAATAGACAAGGTTTACTATTGTCCAGCGTTATCTAAAAATGATCCAAAAAGTAGAAAGCCGAATACAGGAATGGGATATGAGGCACAGGATGATTTTCCTCAGATTGATTTTACGAAATCGATTATCATAGGCGATTCTATTTCTGATATTCAGTTTGGAAATCGACTAGGAATGACAACTGTTTTTGTAGAAACTAAAACGGAAAAAGAAGTAGAATTGGCCAAAAAAGAAAATATTGATTTCCAATTCAGTAATTTATTTGAATGTGCAAAAACAATCAATGGAGAAGGATAAGGAAATAGCTGCAATTGATATGTTTTTGATGTTTTTTGTACTCATTTTTAGCGGTTTAATTATTGGTAATTATCTAGGCTTATTTCCAATGCAACTGATGCTGAAAGGTCTTGTGATGGGGTATTTATTGATCGTATTGCCTTATTTCATTTGGAAATATTATTGATCTTTCTAAAAAGTCATAATACTTTGCTCGAATTCTTTTTTAAGCAATAATTGAATATTTGCCAATACGATTTCCCCCATAGAATCACATTGATCAAATACATTACTTTTATGGTGTCGCCTCAATTCTTTTCTGAGTAACTGCACTTTCTTTGAAGATGAAATCTGAGTCAATTGCATGATTTCCAATAATTTCTGAACCCGGTCGATATTCGATTTAATCCTTGCAGCCATCAGACTTCGTTCTTCCATCTGATATTGCTTCACCGTTTTGATAGACATATGTTTGATACCCAAATCAATAATCGGATTATTTTCTTTGAAAAATTGAGGTAGGTAAAACCGTTTTTTTCCCTCATAGGATTGCTGATCAAAATCAATGGCACGCATCCTATACTGATTTCCTTCTATGTCTGGCGTAATATCCACCACATAATTATAAGAACGCATATCACCTAATAATCGTACAAAACAACGCTCATTAAACTTAACGAATTCCTTCGCAATCCTAATCTGATTAAACTCATCCGTATCTAATTCCCTAGCAATAAAATCATCGCCTGGAAGCCCAGCAATATGTTCTTCTATGAGCGTATTGCCATCTACGAGATATTGAATAAAATCTGGAGACATTAAATGCTCCAATTCTAAACCAAAAATTCTAGAAGCATCCGTATATTTTACGTAATAATGATCATAATTATCATTCAGACGGTTGATAATTCGAATACGAAATGGCTTAGAATTACCATACAAACAATGATCCACACGAGCTACCGTCAAATGCTCATGTACTTGCGTATTTCCATCTGTTTTGAGAAGGGCATATATTTTTTTCAAGGCATCATAAATCTCATTAATATCCCCTGGAGCAAAAAATACCGTCTGCCAATGTGTATCGTTTCCATAAGAATCAATTAATGGTATCGCTTGAGTGAATCGCAATAAGTCTTTATAATCCAAAGGTAAATCCGTCCTTCGATCGTGCTTGTGCAAATAATTATCTAGCTCATCATTTACTGGATAAGGAATCTTTTTCTTAGATGGTTTATTATTATTCAAGATACTTTTGTTTTAATTAACTCCTCCCTAACCTGAAAAAATGGGTTATATAAAGAAGGTCGATTCTAGTGTTGCGAAACGTGAAAAAACGAAAACAACTTCTTATGATATAATTTTATACTAGTGAAATTACAAGTATTTTTGATAATAATGTCTAATATACTAATAGTATAAAATCTGGCTCGAAAAAAAATCATAATTTGCTTTGCTTACTTTCCGACTCTTCTTTAAAATAAGCTAAAATATTTTCTAAAAAACTGTTATAATAGTATTAATGTATAACTCTTCATTTCTAAATTGCTTAACTTCGTAGCATAAATTGAAATTATTATGAAAATTACCAATTCAATATTTACTGTTCTTTTTGTGTTTCTTAATCTGATAGCTTTCGCCCAAGATAGGGATGATGCTTATTTTGACAGTATGGCAAAAGAAGCTTGTGATTGCTCTTCTGTATTATTGGGATATATGGATGACATCAATAAGTTATCTGAAGAAGGTAAGGTGGAAGAAATCTATAAGCTAGCAGAGCTAATAGAACCAGAAAGTGCTAAGATGGAAAAATGTTTGGCAGAACTAGAGGCGAAATATAGTGATATTGAAGCTAATCCTACATATGAAAAGCGTGCAGAAGAAGCATTGATCAGAGTTTGTCCAGCATATGCCAGAGCTATGCAGATGGATGGTGTAGAAATAGAAGAGATGCCAGAACCAGTAAGACCTTCGCCTTCGCCAGAACCTGTTAATCCAAATCGTGATGATGAATATTTCAAGGCTGCTGCAATAGATATTTGTGAATGTACAAATGGGCTTTTTGATAAAGTATCGAAAATGGAATTGCTAGAAGCGGAAGGTAAAACAGAAGAATTACTCAAGCTGGCAGATGAAGTGGAAACTGATGTGGCTGAGATGAATAAATGTATGCAAATTTTGGAGACAAAATATTCGGATATAGATGGTAATCCTGATTATGAGAAAAGGGCAGAGGATGCATTGAGACAATATTGTCCTGCTTTTGCTATGTCTTTAGATAACGAAAAATTGGCGGGAGAAGAAGAAAGAGAAGAGGACAATTTGATAAGAGAAGAAATAACAGAACAAAAGGAAGAGGAAATAATAGAGGAAGAAGAAATAGAGGAAGTGGTCAGTGAAGAAGATTTCTATCAACAAACCATGTTTGATATTTGTGATTGTATAGGAAGTCAGAAAGGATTGGAAGAGGAATATAGAAAGGTTGCTGCTACAAAAGATGGAGAAAAACTGATGGCCTTTAGAATGGGATTGCAACAGAATTATCCAGGTATGTTCGAGTGCTTAGCTACGATGAACGACAGAGTAAGAAAACTGGATAAAGATGAGGATAGTAGAGTGAAATCTAAGGCAGCCATGATAGAACATTGCCCTTTATTCTTGGATTTGATGGGTTTGAATAAAGACTAAATTAAAACAAAATTTAGATCGTTTAAGAAGCTAAATTAAAACAGCTTCTAAGAAAAAGAACGATCCCAATCTTTCCATACGGGTTCATAACCAGCAAGTTGAATCATTTTTTCAATTTCTTTGGGGCTACGTTCGTCAGATATTTCGAACTGTTCCAGAGACTCTGGTTCCACCACATAACCACCTGGATTGGTTTTCGAACCAGCACTCATAGAGGTGATGCCTAATTTGATGATATGATTCCTAAATTTTTCAGATTCTCGTGTAGAAATAGATAGCTCGACTTCTTCATCCAATAATCTGTATGCACAAATCAGTTGTACTAATTCCTTGTCATTCATTTCTACTTTAGGTTCCAAACCTCCAGAAAACGGACGTAATCGAGGGAAAGAAATAGAATATTTAGTTTGCCAATAAGTACGTTCCAAGTATTGCAGATGTAAAGCAGTATAAAAACTATCCGTTCGCCAGTCTTCCAAACCAAACAAAGCTCC
>JBNMOV010000398.1:0-4864 GCA_051275765.1 Maribacter sp.
CAATTTTTGGGTAAAGCTTCCAGAAAATTACAACCCCGATAGCAATGAAAAATATGCTGTGATTTATTTATTAGATGGATTTTCTTTAAAAAATACATTAGAAACTGTATATGATAATTATTGGGGCCATTACTTACCTCATATGATTCTCGTGGGTGTTTCTAACAGAACTAATAGAACTAGAGATTTAACAACTTCACAAATAAAAATGAGACGTGGTAGTACCATGGATGTCGAAACTGGAGGTGCAGAAACCTTTACTAAATATATGGAAGAGGAACTCATCCCATATATCGATAGTAAATATCCAACTATGCCCTACCGGACATTAATTGGTCATTCCTATGCTGGTTTGTTTACCATAAATATACTAATCAATCATAGCCATCTTTTTGAAAACTATATAGCTATAGATCCAAGTTTGGATTGGGATAATCAAAAATTACTAAAGCAGGCTAAAGAAAAACTTACGACAAGTAGTTTTAAAGGGAAATCACTTTTTGTTTCACTTGCTGCGGAGATGTTAGATATACAAAATGAAAAGATAACTATAGATAATATTAAAGAAGACTCTTCAGAATATACGTTATTCGCTCGTTCTATTATAGACTTTTCAGACTACGCAGCGACTCACAGTCAAAACGGATTAAACTTTTCTTGGAAGGTTTACCCTGAAGATTTACATGGCACAGTGCCTCTACCTTCTATTAGAGATGGTCTAATTTATCTTTTTAAATGGTACCAGTTTAAATCTCCTCAAAAATACAATAACTCTAACACATCCGTAGAAGAATTGGTTGAATTATTGAAAAATCAAGAAGAGATATATTCGAAGCATTTTGGATATACTACACCTCCAATGATTGAAGAAATGTTAAGTGGATATGGTTATATGAATATGCAAATGGAGCAACCTGAAAAAGCTTTTATGTTTTTTAAAATGAATATAAAATACAATCCTCTAAGTGCGGCTGCCCACGAATCAATTGCCGATTATTATGAATCTCAAAATGATGTAACGAATGCTTTAAAAAGTATTTCCAAAGCATTTGAATTAAGTGGAGCAGGTTATTACCAAAACAAAATGAAAGAATTAGAAGCGAAAAAATAACAGAGACTTGATTAAGTTATATGTGCCCCACCACTGCTAAAGCTATACTTTTCGAAAAATGCCTTGTTTATTTTCAAAAAACCTGATTTCTTTTTCATAAAAAAATCGTAATAATGTCTATTATAAAAGCAGTAAGGAGGGAGTGTCTTGCTTCTTTTTGTCTTGATATTCTTGATTATTTCCCCTAGCTTTAAGAGATTATACCTATCCAGATATAAAATGCATAAATAATACTAGTGGACTAACTCATAAGTAAAGGTATCTTAAGCTGCCATAATTATTAGTTTCTGTTAGGCACAAAAAACGGAGTTACGCCGTAGCGTAATGAGTATTTTTGGAACGACGCAGAAGCTGACAAGTACAAATCTTGGGCGTATCGAAATTTATGAGTTAGTCCACTAGTGCTTTTATACAGATATTGTAGGTCAAGCTCTGGTGTTTACTCGTACATTAGCCTTTTACTAGGATAAACCATTAAGCAATGATAAAATTCTTTAAAAAATTTTGTTGCCTATTGCCTAAGTACACTGTAAAGTAAGTTGTTTAATATTTTGATGAGATTATTTTGGAATATGGCGAGGCATTTTTTGACAGCGTAGCCTTAGCTACGGTGGAGAAAAATAACGATGTCCAAATTTCAAAAGAAGCCATCAAAACTTAAGATTATTTACTTTACAGTGTACTAAGCTTCAGAAACAACCACAGAATGGAAAAACCAAAAAAATACCATCAAAACAGATTAAAAATCCCTAGTTTTTCATACTTTGTTATAAATTCAAATAAATGCGTATTGTCTCTATTCTGTTCATACTAATCATTAGTAATTCTGTATTCTCTCAAACTTATAATGCTGCTGGCGGAACAATTCCCGACGATGGAAGTACAACGCTTTATCCGCTTGATGTTACTGGTTTGTCTCCGAATGTCTTGAATGCTGACTTTGGCTTATTAGAAGTCTGTGTCGATATTATACATACTTGGGATGATGATTTAGAACTCGCATTAGTTGCTCCTGATGGAGCGATGATTACACTGAGTTATCGAAATGGTGGAAATGGCGATGATTATTCGATTACTTGCCTCAATTCTACTGCAGACACTCCCATTACCAATGGAGAACCTCCTTATGATGGCTTATTCGCTCCTGAAGGAAACTTAGGATTAGCAAATAATGGTCAGAATGGAAATGGAACTTGGAATTTATTCATTGAAGATCATTATCCTGGTGCAGATACAGGCGAAGTGTTAGGTTGGTCGATTTCCTTTGGCGCTGATGCTGAAACTCCTTTTTTCTTTGAGTCATCTAATCTTCCTTTAATTTTCGTGAATACCAATGGACAAAACATAGAAGATGATCCAGCGGTTATTGCAGAAATAGGAATAGTAGATAACGGCGAAGGCAATCTAAATTATATTACAGATCCATTTAATGATTTCGATGGTTTTGGCAAAATTGAATTTCGGGGACAATCTTCTCAAAGCTTCAATAAGAAAAATTATGCAGTAGAAACATCTGACGAATTAGGGAATGATATAGATGCTTCGCTTCTTGGTTTGCCATTGGAGGAAGATTGGATTTTTCATGGTCCACATTCTGATAAAACGCACATGAGAAATAATCTATCCATGAAGCTTTCTCGTGAAATGGGTTGGTATGCCAGTAGAACTAGATACTTTGAATTATTCATCAATAATGATTACAAAGGATTATACCTGTTGATGGAGAAAATAAAGCGAGATGATAATAGACTGGACTTAGCCAAACTCAATATTGAAGATATCGATGGCGATGAAGTGACTGGTGGATATATTCTAAAAATAGACAAAGGAGATAATGGCGGCTGGGAGTCTGATTATAATATTGTCAACACCAATCAGCCTATTTATTTCCAACATGTTTATCCTAAATCAGAAGATTTACAACCTGAACAATTTAATTATATCCAAAATTTCATTCGAGAGTTTGAAGATGCACTTGCTGCACCAGATTATACGAATAACTTAGGAAAACATTATACTGAATATGCGGATGTGCAATCTTTTGTAGATTTTTTCATTGTGAATGAATTGAGTAAAAATGTGGATGCCTATCGGATCAGCACTTATTTGCATAAAGAGAAAAATACGAAAAGTGGAAAAATCATAATGGGCCCAGTTTGGGATTTCAATCTTGGTTGGTTCAATGCTAATTATTGCGAAGGCGATGATTCTAGTGGTTGGATTTATGAGGAATATTGTGATGATGGCAATCCTTTTTGGTGGGATGCATTTGCTACTGAACCACAATTTCAACAACTGCTCAAATGTAGATGGGAAAACCTAAGAGAAAATATTTTATCTCAAAGTATTTTACACAATTATATCGATTCGATGGCTTTGGTTTTGGATGAATCCCAAACGAGAAATTTTGATCGTTGGGATATCTTAGGCGATTATGTTTGGCCCAATCCTAGCACACCAGATACTTACCAAGGAGAAATTGATAATTTGAAAGATTGGATTACCAATAGATTGACTTGGATGGATAATTCTATTTCGCAAATCCAATCTGAGGATATTAGTGCTACATTAGATGTTACTGAATGCGAAAGTTACACTTCTCCTAGCGGTAATTTCACTTGGACAGAAAGCGGAACTTATTCTGACACTGTTCTTAATGATGTAGCTTGTGATAGTTCTTTTGTTATTAATTTAAGTATTATTGACTTGGATAATTCTGTTACAGGAACAGAAACAAGTTTCATTGCCAATCTTCAAGACGCTACTTATCAATGGTTGGATTGCGATAATAATTTTGGAGCTATTGTAGGAGCTACTGAACAAAGTCTCTCTCCTTCTTCTGATGGAAATTACGCTGTTCAAATCAGTCAAAATAATTGCACAATCACTTCAGATTGTTATACCTTTTTAACTGTTGGAGTTGAAGAGAATGCGTTCCTATCTTCTGTTTCCGTTTATCCAAATCCCACTCAAAAAAATGTATTCGTAGATTTAAAAAAGGATTATCAAATCGTTCATGTAAATATTAGAAATATCATGGGACAAAGTATTTCTACATTCACTTTTGAATCTACAAATCATCTGAATTTCGAGATAGATTCTGCTAATGGTTTGTATTTTATTGAAATAGAAACTAGTGAGGGAGATGTTGGTGTTTTTAAGATTTTGAAAAGGTAATTTTATTTTAAAAATAAACTATTTGATTACTCTATCCGACGGATTTAGGAAAGATTATGAGAAGTAAAAAGGAAAGCAGATTGGCGTTTTGTAATTACTACAAAATGCCAATCTGCTTTCCAATGGAATTGAATCCGAGAGTAAATATATATATAATGATTCGTAAACTAAAAGTAGTTGTGAATAAACAACGTCAGGAATTTTTATGTCATCTGATAGAAGGGATAATAAAAAGTCGCTCTGTGATTTTTACAGAAATTGCTGATAAAATAGATAAGCCTATAAAAATCAGTTCAATAGAGAGGCGTATTCAATATTTTTTCAAAGTAATTGAATTCGATTATACACGTTTGGTGCTATTTTTTTTGAGTTTTGTCCATCACTCAAAACTTAAATTAAGTATAGATCGTACAGAATGGGATTTTGTAAAAACACAGATTAATATTCTTTGTGTAATAGTTAGTATTGGAGAAATGGGAGTTCCCTTGTATTTTGAAATGCTAGATAATAAGCGTGGCAATAGTAATTATGAGGATAGGATAAAATTATTTATAAAAATAATAGAGCCCATAAATT
>JBNMOV010000399.1:0-4853 GCA_051275765.1 Maribacter sp.
CCATCCGCTGTATTATTGAAAGCATTATGCGTCATGACTGTCGTCACTTCGTTGTATTTTTTATCGCATAATTGAACATCACCATTGCATTGTGCAATCGTGATTTGAGTAGTCAATAAAAGGATTGAAAAAATGGCTAGAATCTTATTCATGGTTATGGATTTATGATGTAAAGATATAGATTTTAAAAATTACCCAATCAAAAATTACCAAAATTTTTGAAGTTTCGCCAGAGAGACGTCCTAGTTTTGATTAATCAGAAATCTCAAATATTTACGATTTAAAAGTTCGAATACAATAAAAAACGCCTTGTCATTCATCACGAATAACAAGGCGTTTTTATAATTTATTAAATGATATTAATTACTCAACATCACTGGCATAACCAACATTAGAATCTCTTCTCCTTCTGGCATATCTTCTGGAATAATAATTCCTGCACGAGTCGGTGTAGATAATTCCATACGAATTTCATCACCTTCCAATACGCCTAACATCTCTACTAAAAACTTAGCATTGAAACCAATCGTAACTGGCTCTCCAACGTAAGTACAAGTCATTTGCTCTGTAGCTTCATTAGAAAAATCCAAATCCTGTGCTGAGATAGTTAAGCTACCATCATTGATACTCAAGATAACTTGGTTCGTTGTCTTATTGGCATAGATAGCAATACGCTTGAGAGAGCTTTGAAAATCTCCTCTGCTTACTGTTAGGTTATTTGGATTTTCTGTAGGAATGACTGCATTGTAATCTGGATATCTAGCATCAATCAGACGACAAACCATATTCGTATCTCCAAAAGAGAAAAATGCATTCGCTTTATTAAATTGCATTACTACGTCATCTGTGGATGGTAGTGCATTCTTCAATAGAGTCAATGCTTTTTTAGGAACGATGAAGTTACTCATCACTTCACTCTTAATTTCTTCAGAGAAAGTATATTTCACTAGTTTGTGAGCATCCGTTGCTACAAAAGTGATTTTATTAAAATCTACTTGAAAATATACACCTGTCATCGCAGGACGTAATTCATCTCCACTCGTAGCGAAAAGTGTTTTTACGATTCCCTGACTCAATGCATGTGCTGGCATCGTTACCGTATCTACTGTATCTGGCTCAGGAATTCTAGGAAAATCCGTTCCATTTTCTCCTGCCAATTTATATTTACCAAAAGAAGATGTAATTTCTATTCCAAAATTCTCATCATTCACATTGAAAGTAACTGGCTGCTGTGGCAACTGCTTCAATGTATCCAAAAGGATCTTAGCAGGAACAGCAACGGCACCTTCACCATCCGCCCTTACATCTATGCTAGTCGTGATGGATGTTTCCAAATCCGTAGCAGCAATCGTTAATTTATTCGCTGAAACAGTAAATAGAAAATCTTCCAATATAGGTAATACAGGATTAGTTCCGATGGCTCCTGCTGCTAATTGTAATTGCTTCAATAAGTCCGAAGACGATACACTGAATTTCATAAATGCTATATGATTGAAGTATAAAAATAAGGTATTTGGGGACTTTGATTTGATTTTATGTTAGGATAAAATGATCGTAGAAAGAAAGTCCTTTAAAATAACAGGTAAATATAAGCTATTCTTTAAGGGAATCCGAATGAATTAACTAACATAATGTGGATAAGTGTGTGGTAATGGTGGATAACTCACTATTGTTAGTAAAAAAATAGGTACTAATCCTAATTGGACTAGTACCTAGTAGAATAATTGTGTCTATCAATTGTAATCTCTTTACTTACGAATACGCTCCTCAGCACTTTATCCAGCACCCATCCTCATAATGAAACTTACAAAGTATTTTACGCAACTTGAATTATCTTAATTAAATCGCTCTCCAAACGGAATAATCTCATGCGAGAAGTCAACAGTATAAGTGGAATCTATGCCATCTATTAGCACAATCACATTCCTGTTATATTCAAGACGCTAGAACGTATCCACGTTAGTGATGATAAAATTAAAATTCACATACTTACTACAACGGTCCAATGATAGCTCTGTATCCAAATCATAAGCCTTGTTCTCATTCTCAATATCGTCTGTTATATTACTTGAGAAAGTATCAGATTCGTCGTCCTTACAGGAGGATATGGACAATGCAAATGCAATGCGACATTTATGATTCAAATTGGTATAAGTTAACTTCATGATAATCAATAAAATAAATAAGCAATTATTATCTCAGAAAATATCAAAAAAATAGGCACTAAGCCAAAACGGACTAGTGCCTATTAAAAATTATCGAACAACCCGATTTACCCTTTCTTCTGAATCTTAGCCCAAGTATCTCTCAAAGTAACAGCTCTATTAAAAATCATATTTCCTTTAGTAGAATCTGGATCGATACAGAAATAGCCAATTCTCATAAATTGTAATCGCTCTCCTACTTTTCTATCTTTCACACTAGGTTCTACCATGATTTCTGGTAATATATTCAAAGAATCCTTATTGATGAATTCCATGAAATCCGCTTCATGTTTATCAGGTGTAGGATCTGTGAATAATCTATCATACAATCTAGCTTCTGCTTTTACAGCATGTTGAGCTGAAACCCAACCTAATGTACCTTTAGGTTTCAATCCACTTACGTCATTTCCAGAACGACTGTTTTCAAAGTAAGTACAATGTATCTCTTTGATTTCGCCAGTCACTTCATCTTTAATGAAATCATCACATTGGATAATGTATGCACTTTTTAGTCTAGCGATTGCTCCTGGCGCTAATCTTCTGTACTTTCTATTTGGTTTTACTTCCTTGAAATCGTCTTGTTCTATATAAATTTCCTTGCAAAAAGGAACTGTTCGATAGGTAGGCGTTTCGTCTTCTGGATTATTGACAATTTCCATATCCTCCACCTTACCATCTGGATAATTTGTGATGATAACTTTCAATGGATTCAATACTGCCATGATTCGATCTGTCGTCTTGTTCAAATCCTGACGCAAACATTCTTCTAACAAACCAACATCGATCATTTGTTCTCTCTTCGTCACGCCTACTTTATCACAAAAAGTACGAATAGATGCAGGAGAATACCCTTTTCTTCTCAATCCAGAAACAGTAGGCATACGTGGATCATCCCAACCAGAGACTACTCCAGCTTCTACCAATTTCAATAACCTTCTCTTACTCGTGATCATATAGGTCACGTTCATTCTAGAAAATTCTATTTGTCTAGAAGGGAAAATGCCTAATTTTTCGATGAACCAATTATATAATGGTCTATGATTCTCAAATTCTAGAGAACACAAAGAATGCGTAATACTCTCAATGGAATCAGATTGTCCATGAGCAAAATCATACATCGGATAGATATTCCAAGCATCGCCTGTTCTATGATGGTGCACTTTTTTTATTCTATAAATCAATGGATCACGCATCAATAAATTAGGGTGAGCCATATCCACCTTAGCACGAAGCACTTTAGCACCATTATCGAATTCTCCGTTTTTCATTCTTTCGAATAAATCCAAATTCTCTTCCACAGCTCTATCTCTATAAGGAGAATTAACGCCAGGCTTAGTTATATTACCTTTCAGTTCTGCTATTTCTTCGCTCGTAGATTCATCTATATAAGCATCGCCACTCTTGATCAGCTGAACAGCAAAGTCATATAACTGTCCAAAATAATCAGATGTATAATATTCCTTCTCTCCCCAATTGAAGCCTAACCATTCAATATCACGTTTGATGGCATTGACATATTCTGTACTCTCTTTTTCTGGATTGGTGTCATCAAACCTTAGATTCGTTACTCCACCAAACTTCTCTGTCATTCCAAAATTGATACAAATCGCCTTGGTATGTCCAATGTGCAAATAGCCATTAGGTTCTGGAGGAAAACGAGTCATGATAGATGCATGCTTATTCGTCTCTAAATCCTCTGCCACGATTTGTTCTATGAAATTCAATGATTCCTTACGTTCTTCCATTATCATATTTTATTTACAACTGCAAATTTATAGAAACAAACGGTTTTTATCATCTATCAGTTCCTATTACTTGTTATAGTTTGTTCGGAATTTAATAATTCATTTAAAAATGCCACTTTTTCGATTACATTTCGTTCCAAGAATGCTCATTATCCTATGACATAACTTCGCTTTTCGTGCCTCATTTAATCAGAAAATTGATTATTCTTATTCTGAAAACCAAACTCCTAACCAACTCTTAGTTTATGGTTTTATTTCAATAACTGATGTTACACACGATTAGATTAGCCGTTATTTTGATTTAATATTGACTGGTCACTATATTTCAGTACTGTGTTCATTCGT
Source organism: Maribacter sp. (assembly GCA_051275765.1). GTDB lineage: Bacteria > Bacteroidota > Bacteroidia > Chitinophagales > Saprospiraceae > JAHDCE01. The sequence continues at coordinate 4,295 of JBNMOV010000399.1, forward strand.
TCTGGTTCTTTTTTGTGGAAAAAAGAACTAAAAACCACCCGACCGTATGCAGTTCTTAACGCTATAACAATACTTAAAATCCTAAACAAAATAAAAACTCGCTTTAACAGTATTTCTCTTTCCTGATTTTATCGGCTATCTAACTAGAATACTTCTGTAATCGCCAGTTATTATGCTCAAACAGTATTTTGTTTTAAACAGATTTTAAGCATCGTCTCCACTAAACTGCATAATGTCGGGAGCGTAAACACATTATTTAAAAAAATCATAACCGACTGATAAATAACGAACTGAATGGGTATCAAAAAAGAGTGCACGGCGTTTATATTCTTAGAAAGATTGACCTTATGGATTTTAGTTCAAAAATGTTTAAAATCTGTTTAAAATGGCATACTGTATGAGCATTGATGAAGAAAATAAAAAGAGACCATGCTAGATAAGTGATGCTATTAAAAGAGAAAAAAATCGAATTAGCGAGTTTATGCAATTTAGGATTTTCAGTACTTTTTGAACGTTAAAAAATCCATCGGGTCTAGATTTTTTTGGTACTTTTTTTATC
>JBNMOV010000400.1:0-4846 GCA_051275765.1 Maribacter sp.
TTGCTACGATAATCAGAGGGAGGAAGAATATGTTGCACAGTCTTTAAAAAGAGATTTTTCCTTTAGAATTAATGATGTTTTTTCTATTTATATTGATGCTTTCGGAGATAAGAATAGTGGTTTGAGTTTTGCTGTGACTCCCTATGGTGTTCAGCGAGAAGGGACGATAGAGAAAGGTGGTCATAAGGGAGTAACTACGGCTTGGGATGGCTATTGGGAATCAAAGGTTTATAATGATTCTCTATTTTGGTCTTTAGAAATAAAAATCCCTTTTAAAACCCTCAATTACAGCACGAAACGTATAGAATGGAAAGTCAACTTTGCGAGGAACGAACTAAAGAATAATCAACTAACTACTTGGTCAGAAGTTCCTAGAAAAATAAATGTGGCTATGCTAGGGCATACTGGTACACTAAAATGGGATGAAGCACCTACCAAGCCTAATAAGAAAGTATCCCTGATTCCTTACATCATTTCTCATGTGACCAAGGATATAAAAAACAAACCAGGAGATAGAGCTATATTCAGAAAATATTTTTTTGGAGGTGATGCAAAAATATCTATTAGTTCTTCTTTAAAAATGGACTTGGCGTTTAATCCAGATTTTTCACAGGTAGATGCAGATAGGCAAATAATCAACTTGGATCGATTTGAAGTATCCTTGCCTGAACAACGTCCTTTTTTTCTGGAAAACAGTGATATGTTCTCCTTATTGGGGAATAGTCGAGTCAGTCCTGTAAGGACTAGAAGAATCGGGGGTGCGGATAGTTCTCCTGTACCGATAATAGGAGGACTTAAACTAAGTGGCGACATTGGGCGTAATTGGAGAATCGGCGTATTGAACGTACATACAGGCAAAGATGATGGTGTATATTATAACCAAAATTATTTGGTGGCTTCTGCATCTCGAAAATTTATTAAAAAGTCATATGTAGGTGTATTGACTGGTTTCATTACTAATAGGCAAGCTTTTGACGGACCCAAAGTGGAGAAAGAGGATTATAACTTTACAGGAGGTGTAGAATATAATTATAGAAGAGGTTCTGAGTTTAATAGTAATGCGTATTTCAATGCAGCTACTACGGCAGAAAAATTAGACGAGTTCATTGCATATGGATTCAAGGGTAGATATAAGACTGCTACAAGGAATTACTATATAGGAATTGATGTAGTAGGTGAAAACTATATTACGGATATGGGCTTTGTTCCTAGACTGATACATCGTGATACGCTAGGCAATATTAGGAGATTGGGTTATGCTGAATTCAGAACAAATGGAAGCCGTACCTTTTATTTTGGTAAAAAAGCAAATGGTACAAAACGAAAGTTAGATAATCATGGATTTTATTTTGGACTAGACGTATATACAGACAATTTGAAGTTCAGTAAATACCAAGATCATGAGGGATACTTTGGTTGGCAAATTACTTTATCTAATACGGGAACATTCAAAATCGAATATAATAATAGCAACCCTATCTTTATTCATGCATTTAAGCTGAAAGGTTTGGATAGCTTTTTTGCTCCAGGGAATTATAGGCAAAGTAGCTATAGAGTGGAATATCAACGAGGAAAGAAAAACAAATTTAATGGAACGATAGGTTTTGAATATGGGGATAAGCTCTCAGGAATGAATATGAATACAGATGTAGAATTGACCTACAGACCTACGAAACGAAGTGCATTCAGCGTAAATGGTTCTTACAATAAACTATTTGACTTTGACAGTAGATATGGAGAGGCACACATTATTTTAGTTGGAGCAAAGACGGAGTTCTCTTTTCCTAAGAAAATATTTTGGACCAATTTTCTACAATTCAATAATATTGATGCTCAATTCAGCATTAATTCTAGATTACGATGGAATTATATGCCATCGTCTGACTTGTTCCTTGTTGTTATCAACAATAGCAGCACAATGGATAACAAAAATGACATGATACTCCAAGCGAAAAGCTGGCAAGTAGTTTTAAAGATGAATCATTGGTTCAATGTAGGGGAGAAAATCAGAAAAAAAGGTAAAAAGAAAGAAACTAAAGATTTATAATTTCTCATTCCTCCAGTGGATGCTTGGTATTCTTCAAACAATCATCCTTAGTTATCACCACTACTCCTTTCTTATGCTTATTCTTTTCTACGATTATCCCATCCCATTGATCTCCACAGTCATTATCAATATGACCAAGTCCATGAAGGATGAGCCTAGCACCAGGTTTTACTGTTATACGAGCATCTTTTGGCATCGAAACCCTACATTTAATCGTTAATTCTGCTCCATCTTTCAAAATGAGATGACCTGATAAATCCTTTGCCCCTTCCCAAATTTCCTGCCCTTCGATTTCTATCGTAGCCATTTCATCAAATTTGCACCAATCTTTTATCAGCAGCCCTCTTTGTTTAGAACCACTTTTAGCAAAATTCTTATGGATAATTCCTAACTGGCAAGGTGTCCAAGCATTCTGGTAAGTATTATAATCCATTACGTTATTAGAAGGAATGGCACAATCACCCTCTCCTGTATTCCAGCAATTCGGATGCTTAGGTGTATCATCACACCTGTCATTAGAAACCCAAGCGTGCCCTAATCCTAGGACATGCCCTATTTCATGATTAAGTAACTTTTGATTAAACCAAGCTGCTTTAGTCGCTTTACCCATTGGTATATTCATGTCATTCCTCATTCCTAATAATTTAACGGAAGTACCGATTGCCACTCCCATACTCCCATCTTTATAAGTACTCGATTTCAAACTATCTGTATGATGATCTAACATAAAAATATTCAAGACCTTCTTATCATTTATAGCATATTTAGCAATCGCCCTACGATCTGAATAATTTTTATCTGCTCCTTTTTTTACCATAAAATACAATTCATCATCCTTATGATAATAAATTCCATCATCATTAGGAATGGAATGATATGGTGTTAATACATACCTATATTGCTGGGGGAGTGCAGGCGTATCATTTTCTTTAGGTAAGTTCATTTTTTTATTTCCAGATTCCAATGTCTTATTAGCAGCGTACAAAATATTCTTGACATACTTATCTCCTTCTTCTTTGGTGAAATTACCTGTGCCATCTCCTTTTTGTATAATATGGAAATTTACACGAATTCGTTTAGTGAGCGTCTTCCTTAGGCTAGATGCATCTGGAACATAGGACTCCCAATCTCCACAAGTCGTGTTAATACTCGCTTTTTTGCTTAATCTTTCAGCTTGCTCTATTGTCAAATATTCCCTCTGTATCGAACAGGAATAGGAAACGAATATCATACAAATTAGCGTAATGTAATATTTCATTCTTTTTTAATTAAAAAGTAGCTTAATTTTGCAATATAAGGAATGTTGAATAAATAAGTCATCCCTTTTGGTTTGTTCTTTCTATATCAAATCTGCATACTTATTCATTCACCATTTTTAAATTATTACTACAACATTAATTATACTTCAAATTGTGTTTAACATGAAAAAGTCCATATTCATTCTGTTACCTATTTTTCTATTTCTTTTCTCTTGTCAAAATGACTCTGCTGAGGTAAAGGAAATCAAAGCATTAGAGGCTGCCGTAGATAAGTCCGCTACATCTGAAAACATCAATAGCCTTGTCTTTAAATATAAAGAATATATTGAAAACAATCCAGAAGACGAGGAATGGAATGGTAAATATTCATATCGTGCTGCATCCAGACATCTACAAAATAATAATGGAGGAGAAGCCATTAGAGTATTGAACGATGCCGTGAAGCAATATGGGAGTTCTTCTGCTACGCCTAGTAATCTTTTCCTAATAGCAGAAATATATAGAGAAAAATTTAAGCAACAAGCACAGGCAGATACTTACTATCAAGCACTAATAGAAGGTTTTTCTGATCACGAATATGCTACAAAAGCAAAAGCGAATATTAAGAAAAGCAAGTCATTAGACGATCAAATACAAGATGCAAAAACAGCATTATTTTCTGATACTACTCAAGTAAGAGTAGATCCTAGAAAAGCAAAAAAATTAGTAGATCTATATAGATTATATACTAACATACTTCCAAATTCACCAAATACACCAACATATCTTTACGAAACATACGACATTGCTAACTCTGTAAGAATGTACAGAGATGCAGCACAGGCGAGCGAAAAACTATATACGAAGTATCCAGATTTTGAGAAATCTTCTACTGCAATGTTCCTTACTGCATTTATCTATGAGAATAATTTGAGGGATTTAGACAAAGCAGAAGCGACTTACAAAGCATTTTTGGCTAAGTATCCTAATGATGATTTTGCTAATGATGCACAAGTAGCATTAGATAATCTAGGTACTCCAGCAGACGAAATGTTGAAAAATATCCAAGAAAAGAACAAAGCCAATAATAAATAAATGAGCCAAAAGAAACTGCATAATTACTTATTCTATGGAACGGAAGCTTATGCTTCTGAAATAGAAATTTTCTTGAATCATGTATTCCAAAGTAATGCTAAGGCAGAGGAAGTAGGTAAAAGGAAAGTACCTATTTGTATTTGGGGTTTTCATGGTATTGGCAAGACTGAATTAGTAGAATCCTTTGCTAAGGACAATGGCTATAACTGGTCATATATCGCTCCTGCTCAATTTGAGGAAATGGGCGATCTACTCGGAATGCCTGTTGCTAAGGATGGAAAAACCATTTTTTCGCCACCAGAATGGGTTCCTACAAAAGAAGGGAAAGGTATTCTATTGATAGATGATGTTAATAGAGCAGACGATCGAATACTTAGAGGAATCATGCAATTATTGCAAAATTACGAACTAGCAAGTTGGTCACTGCCTAAAGGCTGGCAAATCGTATTGACGGCTAATCCTGACG
>JBNMOV010000401.1:0-4835 GCA_051275765.1 Maribacter sp.
TGGGAAGGTTTCCAACAAACAACTCAATATACTTATGTAATAGAAGATATTACAGATACAGATAAAGTGTGGAATGGCTTTGAATCTAATTTTAGAAATAGAATAAGGAAAGCCGAAAATTTAGTAGAGGTAGTGACAGATCGATCATTAGAGGATTTTTATAATACAGCAAAAATGACCTTTGCTAGGCAAAATATAAAAATGCCTTATGATTTTAGTTTCTTAGAGCGTTTTGATAGTCGACTTTATATGGAGTCTAGGAATAAGGTTTTCTTTGCTCAAGATAAAAAAAGTGGAGAGATCCATTCTGTTTTATACCTTACCTTAGGCGATCAGTATGCTCATTTTCATCAAGCAGGAGAAAATCCAGAACTAAGGAATAGTGGTGCAGGAATGTTATTGGTTTGGGAAGCAATAAAATATGCTAGCCAACAAGAAAAGTTACAAGGATTTGATTTCCAAGGGAGTACTATTCCTAGTATTGAAAAAATAAGAAGGAAGAGTGGGGCAATACAAAAACCTTATTTCCAAGTGTGGAAACACAATTCTAATATGTATAAACTGCTGAAAAAGATAAAAAGTTAGAGGATTTGTAGGTTTAGAAAATTATCAATGAAGTAGTTAACTTTCTAAACCTACAAATGCCTACAAAACCTAGTAGATAAACTGTATATTCTTAGCTAGTATTCCTTTATCATTCGTATCCAAATCAAACTCATAAATTCCCTCGTGCTTTGGAGGATATCCATTAGGTAATTCTGAGAAATGGAAAAATGCAGGTTTGTAATTGAAATCCATATCCATATAACGGAAAAATCCGAAGGTATGCTTGAATTGGATTTCATAGCATACTCCTCTTACTCTTGAACCCAATTCTCCCCATACTTCTAATGGCTGATCTTCCATTGGAATAAGATTAGGAATAACAAATCCAGATGTAAATGAATCACATTCATGAACCAAATCACGGGATACATTTCTGAAAGCCATTACTTCAACTCTCACACCCATATCTTGGATAGCTCTTACAACTCTTTTGAAGTCGCCATCACCAGTAAGGAGAAAAACCTTATCTAGATTCTTAGCTTGAGTAATGATATCCACAGCCATGTCTAAATCGGCATTGGCTTTGGTGTACTCTTCACCTTCACTTCCTACAAATCTGCGGATATGTTTGATTACTATCTTATAACCGAAATTTCTTAATATCGCGAAGTAATTTTGTTGTCTATTCCTGTAAACAGGATCTTCTTTAGCTCGTTCCTTATCATATGCTAAATAAGTAGTTAAGCGAGTAGGTTCTGCATCTTTTAGGCAGAATTCTTTTAAAATATCATACCTCATGGCGTAACCACCACTTAGGCTGATGTTCGATGCATCAACGTAAATTCCTATTCTCATTTTTTTAATTAGATTGAAAGCCAGCCTTTATTTTAAGACTACCAGATAGTTTGAAAAAAAGGAGCTAAATGATAATGAAATCGAAAAATATCTTATTTAATTTCTAGTCCTAATTAATAAGATATAGTTGGGCAACGAAATCAATATCACTCCAAATATAATACTGGGTATTTACTTAATATTTAAGAGTTTGTTTGTGAGGCAATATAACCAATTTTCCCTTAAAAAGTTTTATTGAACAGGGGAAAATATGATTTGGCAAAGATAGACTTATTATGGAATTAGTATATTATAACACTAGAAATGTATACCTTGATGGTAATATTTAAAATAGTAGCAATTTAGTGATTTAACCATTCTCGAAGAAAATCAACATCTTTTGTAAGTTGTCCCACAACTCTATAATTGGATGTTTCTAAAGGAATACTCCCCTCCGCAGATTCTTCGATTACAGCCCAAGGGCTACGTCCAGAAGCATGAGCGAAATAAATTTCATTCCCATTATTGATAATTAAGCCAGTATGACTATCGAGTCCAACAATATAAACTCCCTTTCCCTCGAATTCAATATCTGCTAATACCCTTTTTAAGGGTTGTTTGGAGTAGCGTTTGATGTGTTCGGGAGCAACGAGTTCCTTGATCATCTGCTCTGATGCCATTTTTGCTAGACCATTTCTGTCTAGCTGAACGCCCATATCTTCCAATAGGGTAGTTACGAAATATCCACAAGCAATTTCGCCCTTTCCAGGAATATAAGTTTGTCCATAAAAATCGTAATCAGTGCCAATCCAATAAGGTATGAGCGTAGCTGTTAGTTCTTCCAAAAACAAATTACCTGCTCTATGAAGGACTTCTTCTTCAGATGAAATGACAGAGAGTTCCTTTATTAAATCTGACTTAGTTTTATTGATTCGATCTATTTCAATTAAGTAACTAGCATTGGTATAATGAAAACTATGATAACCTGGTAAACCTGGAAAGAACTGGCAAATGAAATAATAGAATACTCCTAAGCCAATCAGCCCAGAAATCCATATTACGTATTTGAATTTGATGAAATTTCTAATGTGTGATAAGTTTTAAATACAAAAATAAATGTATTTTTTCTATTCGCCAATAAGCCTAAAATAACTTTCCAATCTTAGCTGGAGGTACAATGCCCAAATGTTCATAAGCTTTTTGCGTAACCTCTCTTCCTCTAGATGTACGCTGAATAAATCCTTCCATGATCAAGAATGGTTCATGCACTTCCTCTATCGTACCAGCTTCTTCTCCTACAGCAGTTGCAATAGTCGTTATTCCAACAGGTCCTCCCTTAAATTTATTGATGATAGTAGAAAGAATTCTATTGTCCATTTCATCCAATCCACTTTCATCCACATTCAAGGCTTCCAATCCGAATTTGGCTATCGGCACATCTATTTTTCCATTACCTTTCACCTGTGCAAAATCTCTTATTCTTCTCAATAGTGCATTAGCAATGCGAGGCGTTCCTCTACTTCTTCTAGCGATTTCCTGTGCACCGCCATCATTGATAGGTACTTTTAATATGCTAGCAGAACGCTTGATGATATTGACCAAAGTTTTGACATCGTAATAATCTAAGAGAAAGGTAATTCCAAATCTTGCACGCATAGGAGCAGTCAATAATCCCATCCTAGTAGTAGCACCTACAAGCGTAAAAGGATTCAGACTAATCTGTATACTCCTCGCATTAGGGCCGCTATCTATCATGATATCAATCCTGTAATCCTCCATGGCAGAATATAGATATTCCTCCACTACATTATTCAAACGATGGATTTCATCAATGAAGAGTACATCGCCATCATTCAGATTAGTGAGCAATCCAGCCAAATCTCCTGGCTTTTCTAGCACAGGTCCAGAAGTCATCTTCATCTCTGCCTCCATTTCATTGGCAATGATATGAGAAAGTGTCGTCTTTCCCAATCCTGGAGGACCATGCAATAATACATGATCCAAAGCTTCGTCCCTCATGGTAGCAGCCTTAATAAAGATACCAAGATTTTCCACTATCTTAGGCTGACCACTAAAATCGCCCAATTCCTTAGGCCGCAAAGCCTTATCTATCTGTACTTCCTCATCAGAGAAATTTTCCTTACTAGGATCTAAATTTGGATTCATTCAACTCTTTTCTTAACTAATATAATTTACGTAAATAGTCAATCATCTGTGATTTTGTTAGGCCAGATGCAAAGTATTACGTCTCTACATTTTTTATTGTAAAAAATGTACTAAAAATCACTATTCACTACTTATCAAAATTCATTCTTCGGCTTCACTGGCTCTCCTTTCTTTACTACTGAAAAACAAGTAATATCAGCTATCTGCCCCTTCATACAATAGGATGCAGCATCATTCTTAACAGTGTAATTTATCATAGCTTGCTGACAATCAGCTAATTCATCCATTGTCACGCCACTATTTGGATTAATAAATGATCCGTCTTTCAATTTCAATAGATACCTGCAACCATCTAGTCCAGTATAATTCATCACAGTTACTAAAATACTGCATTCTTTCGAAGGACTTTTAGCTGCAGTTTCGCTTTTTTCAGTACTGTTCGTGCTATCTTTATTTCCTTTACAAGCAGCTAAAGATAGGGCTGTAAACACGAAGAAAACAAGTGTAATTCTTTTCATATCCTAATATTATATAATTATTTGCGTTTGCACCGCTTTTTAGGTGAATACCTAAATTTTTTAATAACGATCTGCAAGTTCGTAAAATTAAATCAGTCTTTAACATGAGTGGAAAGAAAATTAACCTAACTAAAACGGGAAAACTGAGAGTGCCTAAGAATCCAATCATTCCTTTTATCGAAGGAGATGGAATCAAACCAGATATTTGAGCATCAGCTGTGAGGGGTTTTGATGCAGCAGTAGAAAAGGTATATGGAGGCAAGAAAAGCATCGGATGACATGAAATACTAGCTGGTGAGAAAGCATTTGACAATACCAAAAAGTGGTTACCAAGGAAAACCCTAGATGATATTAAGGATTACAAAGGAGTTCCTTCTCCTTCTGTACACCCTGAAAAGGTGGACATGATTATTTTTTGTGAAAATACGGAAGATATCTACGTTGGTATCGAATTCTTACATGGTATACAATTAATTGAAGAACTTGAAAAATTTCTTGGTCAAGGAAATGAAAGTTAAGTGAATCTTAGTTCCATTATATGAGTTGGGGCGAATCTGCTGACCTTATCGTAAAAGGAGTAGTAGGTGCTATCAATAAGAAGAAAGTAACTTACGATTTTACTGTTTGATGAAGAAAGCAAAGTTGCTGAAATGTTCTGAATTCGGAACAGAAGTCATCGATAATATGGATGCTGAATAAATGTATATTTTTCATATAAAAAATATACTCAAAGCATGAAGTCTTAGTTACTTCGGGCTTTTTTCTTTTTTT
>JBNMOV010000402.1:0-4792 GCA_051275765.1 Maribacter sp.
TGTCCTTATAGCGTTGCTAGAGAGATCATCAAGACTGTTAAAATGGCAGATTAAATCTAGAAAACTAGATTATAAGATAAAGAAAAGCCAACTCCTTCCAGAGTTGGCTTTTTTATTTTATTTACGATCTGTACACCAATTTAAGTCATAAATGTCGCATATAATTCCAAGAATTTAAGCGATTACGTCATTAAAAATACTCGCCATAGCTACGGCCTATGCCTGCATTTTTTGCCTAGTACTCACTTAAATTCTTAATCAAATCCAATGCGACTTTATAAATTTAAATTGATATTGCTTCGAAAGTCTAAGAGATTTTTGAAATTTTGCTAGGTAAAACAATAGAATCCTGCAAAAACAAAACATGAAATCCTGTTTAATAAAACATCAGAAATCTTAAAGATTTCCGATGTTGGTGCAAAAGTTTTGGTTTCATCGTGAAAATCCTAGTAAAAGTCGAAGTAAATGGATTAGAAATACTACTTTACTTACATTTGAGCCATTGAAGTTCATTAATTATTCAAAACAAAACAATAATAATAAGGTATGTTAAGAGCAATCATAGTAGATGATGAACCATTGGCACAGGATGTATTGGAAACTTTTATAGACAGACTTCCAGATAGTATTAAACTCGTTAAGAAGTGTGATAATGCTATAGAAGCTAAACAAGCATTGGAAACAGAGGATATTGATCTCATGTTTCTAGATATCCAAATGCCACAAGTTACTGGTGTCGATTTCCTCAGAAGTTTGAGCAATCCTCCTTTGGTCATATTTACTACTGCTTATTCTGAATATGCACTAGATGGATTCGAACTGAATGCAGTAGATTATCTATTGAAACCGATTTCTTTCGAGCGTTTCCTCAAAGCAGTCAAGCGTGCTGAAGAATTGCATGAGCTCCAGAATCAAAAGGATGAAATCCCAGAAAGAGATGAAATAGAAACTGGAAAGGATTTTATTTTCGTCAAATCTGATAAAAAATTGGTGCGAGTAAAATATGAAGATATCATCTACATAGAAGGTTTAAAGGATTATGTCATCATCAGAATGCAAAAAGGTAGAGTCATTACACTACAGACCATGAAAAGCCTTGAAGTTAAACTCCCTAGTCATATTTTCAAAAGAGTGCATCGTTCTTATATTGTCAATATGGATAGAATACAAGCCGTATTAGGAAACATGATTGAGGTCATCGAAAAAAATGAAATCAAACATTTACCTGTAGGAAAGAACTATAGAGAAGAGTTATTGAAGATTATTAATGAAAATAGACTGTAAGGCTCTCAGGAATCGGGAGAGAGAACGCTTCGCTTAGGTGAGCGAGGAATTTAAGGAAAGCTATCTAAATATATTAACATCTAACTATCTACTTTTAATAGGAAGTTTTATCTTTATCTGTTATGGAGAACCAACCTATACCACAAGGCGAAACAGAAGGACTAAATCCTAAATCGAAAGAACGAATCCACAAGGGGTTCTGGGAATTGATTTCTGGTCTGGGCGATTTTTTTAAGCATATGTTCGATCTGCAAAGTGGAATGGATCGAGAAGGAACGATCTTGAATATCAAAAATAACAAACGGATGCAGGGAGCCAATGTATGGCTCCTCATCTGTTCTATTATGGTCGCTTCTATAGGTCTGGACTTGAATTCACAGGCAGTTATCATTGGTGCGATGTTAATTTCTCCACTGATGTCGCCTATATTGGGTGTAGGATTAGGTGTGGGTATCAATGATAGGGAAACCTTGATGATTTCCTTACAGCATTTTGGAATAGCTGTTATCATCGCTCTGATTACCAGTATTATCTATTTTCTTTTAACCCCTTATGGTAAAATGACTGAACAAATTGACGTAAGAACAGTTCCTACGTTTCTTGATGCGATGGTTGCAGTCTTTGGTGGTTTGGCAGGTATTGTTTCTTCTTCTAGAAAAGATAAATCCAATGCCATTCCGGGTGTAGCTATTGCTACCGCATTAATGCCGCCTTTGTGTGTATCTGGTTTTGGTATTGCCATGATGATGAAAGGTCAAGATGGAGGATTTGGCATATTCCTTAACTCCTTTTACTTGTTTTTCTTAAATTCTGTATTTATAGCTATTACCACATTTGCTATTGTACGATTTTTGAGATTCCCATATAAGTCATATCTCAATAAAAAAGATAAGGCAAAAACAACGATGATGATAAGTGCTCTTAGTATTATTGTTTTAATTCCAAGTGCTTGGATTTTATACAATATAAGAGTAGAACAAAAGCAAACAGATGCTATCGAACATTTTATGACTGATGATTTCAATACTGATACTAGAGATTATCTCAGTCATAAAGTAGTCTCTAGGGATTCCACTAATTATGTCTTCATTGATTTTTATTCTAAATCGGATCAAGCGGTGTCCAATGCAGAAATATCCAAATATGAACAACAACTAAAAGAATGTGGTATCATAAATCCTAAGATTATTGCTAGGGGAACTTCAAATGCAGAAGCTCTTTTAGATAAAGAGTTAGGAGTCATGGAAGAAAAAAATAACCAAAAGCTAAGTGAATTTTCTAAAAGTGTAGCAGAAAAGGATAGACTCATAGAAATTCTAAAGTACCAAAAAGATAGTGTTGAGAATGCCGTAACGATAAAATCCGTCGTCAAAGCAGCTAAGGTATTTATGCCACACTTGGAGGATTTGGATTTGGTAGATAGTAGATTTGATGATGTTCCCATACTTCTAGTAAAATGGGATGATGACTTGTTTAATTATGCAAACGATTTAGAAATTCTTAAGGAATTCGTCAAACTAGAAACCCAAATAGATACTTTGGTTGTTAAAGGAATGTGAGATTAGTTCATCAATTATAACAATTCATATTTCACAAATAATCCACAGCCCAGTAACCAAAACATAATAACCAGTTTCCCATATGTGGATAACCTATTTAGTTTACATTATTCTTTTCCCTTTGGTGGGTGCATTGCTAGGTTGGTTCACCAACTTTCTAGCTGTAAAAATGCTGTTCCATCCCAAAAAACCTAAAACTGTCCTTAGTTTTAAGGTAGGAAAATTCCAATTCAAAGGAATTACCTTTCATGGTATTTTTCCTAAGCGTCAGAAGATGATTGCGATGAAAATAGGCAAGGTCGTAGCTGATGAATTACTGTCTATTGATGATATCAAGGAAAAAGTCGTGACGGATGATAGCCTAGCTAAAATTTACGAACAAGTAGAGGAAAAGATGAATTATTTCATTGATGAAAAAATACCTAAAAAATTTCCTTTTCTTTATAGACTTGCTGGTAAAAAGAAATATGAACTGCGCGATCATATGCTCGAAGAAGTCATGATACAACTGCCAGAAATGATGGATAAATACATCGAACACTTTGAAGAAAATTTGGATATAGAAGAAATGATCTCTGAAAAATTCTCCATGTTGTCCTCTGATCGATTAGAAGAAGTGATGAACGAGATACTGAGTAAGGAGTTTAAATTTATTGAAATCCTTGGTGGTGTTATTGGTTTTATTGTAGGAATAGTACAGGCTGCAATTGCGATTGCGATGATGTATATTTAGAAATTAAAATTATGAAAATACATTTATATTAAATTGAAATATAAATGTAGAGACGCAAAATATTGCGTCTTCCTCTCCTATTTGCCACCCTTATTTATTCCAATTTGTATTATATTGTGAAAATTAAAATGATATCATGTGTTTTGCATGATATTTCTCCAATTGGTATGTCAATGTGTTTCGTATTGTGTTTTCCTATTGGGGTCTCATGTGCTTCTTAAGACGAAAAGTATTGCGTCTCTACAACAACAACAACAAAACAAAAAATTATCCATGAAATATTATTCACTTTTATTACTCATCGTTATTGGTTTACTGGCTTGTAATAACGAAGAACAGAACTTGCATAGCGATTCCCAAGATGAGGCATTCAATGAATTCAAGGAGGTTTTCATTGATAAATTATGGAAAACACATCCAGAATGGGCGATGTATGCTGGATATTATGAATATGCTAATGTCCTTCCTATTCCTAATGATGAAAATCAACAAAAATCATTGGCTTTCGTACAGGAAATGAAAGATTCTATTGCTCATTTTGAATTAGAAAGATTAGAAATTAATAATAGGACTGATTTAAAAATGATACAAAATCATCTAGATTATAGTTCTTGGAATGTCAATGAATTCAAAGAATACGAATGGAATCCTGCCAGTTATAATGTAGGTGGTAGTATCAATAAATTATTGATTTCTAACTATGCTCCACTCAATGAAAGACTGCTAGGAATGTCTGAAAAACTAGCAAATGTCCCTGCTTATTACGAAGCTGCAAAAGCTAATCTAAATAGACCTTCATTAGAATATACAGATCTCGCTATACAACAAAACGAAGGAGCACTATCTGTATTTGGCAAGAAGCTACAAGATTCTATAAAAGCCTCTCTTTTAAATGATAATGAATTATATTCATTAGAAACGAATATTGATCATGCTAAAAAGGCGATAACAGGCTATGTAGATTTTTTGAAGGAAATGAAAGAAAAGAACAAAGGTAACAAGGACGCTTTTCGTGACTTCAGAATAGGAAAAGAACAGTTTTCTAAAAAGTTTGAATATGACATCGTTTCTGAATATACTGCTGAAGAAATGTATAATAAAGCATTGGCACACAAAGCAGATTTACATCATAAAATGGTAAAGATTGCTCATGAAATTTGGGCAAAACACATGGGCGATCAAGAAAAACCCAAGGAAGAATTGAAAATGGTGCATG
>JBNMOV010000403.1:0-4788 GCA_051275765.1 Maribacter sp.
CGAATTATATTATTAGTATCCACGAGAACCAATGCCCTATCAATATTTCCTATAACATTAACTAATGAATCAGACATAGCAAAATGTTTAGTTTTCAAATTCTCGATAGTAGCACTATCTCCAAATAGGAATGACCACTTATCTGGGCTGATACCCTGTTCCAGAATTTGACTACCAAAAGAAACTGAATCTATTTCTCCAATAGTCACAGAAGCAAATAATACATCCTTATTGTCATCGAATTGCTCATAAACATATTTCATGCTCTGGAATCCAATTTTGTCTTGCTGTGGAGAAGAAAAATTCATCAAGGTCAACTTCTTGTCGAATTTTTCTTGTGTAATCACATCGCCGTTAGAATTTTTTAAATCAAATTCAGGCATCGTTCCATAATCCCCTAGCTCATTCATCACTCCCCTATAAAAATCCGCTCCCCTGTCCAGATAATACCAAGACATTGCAGGAAAAATGATCAACATGAATAACAAAATGATATTGGTAATAATCTTCTTTTTTTTACTTGGTTGATTCGCTTCCATTTCTTTTAGATTTATAGATATTTACGAAGTCTAAATTTAAGCTTTAAATACTAGTAATAATTTCAAACAGTGATACTTCTGTATAGTTTAAAAAATCATTTTCTTATCTTAAAATCTTTATCTCTTAACATCTAGTTATCTATTTTTTATAAATACTTCAAAAAAAAGGCGAGATGTAAATCTCGCCTTTTTTTTGAAGTATTTATAAAAGAATACTAGTGATTATCTTCTTTGTGTTCTCCGTTCAGTGTTTCATTATCAATAACTTTTACGCCTTGATGAACAGAAGGATTTTCAAAATACTCTTTGGATTCGATAGCATTCTTATCTTTTATACCCTGTCTGTACTCTCCCCATACTGTTCCTTCTTGGAAAAATGCGATTACAGCCCATACCAGAAGTAAAGTAGGTAACAATACCGTCATTGCCAATCCCTTTGCTTCACCTTTCATGTGCATAAATTCAAATACAATGAAATAAGCCTTATACAAGGATAATACGATGATAATAAAACCAATTACATAAGCTACCCATCCAATATTCTCTATTCCAGCCACAATATGCCCCTTTCCAAAAAGGGAAAAAGCTACTTCTACAAGGGTAACGACTCCTAAAAGTATCATCCCTTTATATACGCTTTTGATAGCGTCTTCATGGTTTTCGTGTGCCATTTTATATATCTTTTTCTTGTTCTAAAAACTTCTTAATTGATGTAAAACGATATCTTATAGTAAATAAAATACTAGGAATACAAACACCCATACTAAATCTACAAAGTGCCAATACAACCCAATCTTCTCTACCATCTCATAGCCATTCTTCCTCTTTTCATATAAGCCGCTGATTACGTTGACCATGATAATAAGTAAAAATACAACTCCAGAGAATACGTGAAAACCGTGAAAACCTGTAATGAAGAAGAACAAAGCACCAAATGCCTTTGGTCCCATTTGTTCAGAAATGGTTTGTCCATCATTTTCCCCACCTATTACATTGAATTTCCTTAGGATATATCCATCTTTATCAATTCTATAACCAGAAAAATCAACGTATTCGTTCATCTTTCCATCAGCTAAATCATCATTTTTATCATATGCACCTGTATAGGATGGATCTGTATGATGTCCACCTACCATATGCATCAAATATCCATCTCCTACTTCAAATATATCAGAAGATGTAGTCCCATCTGCATTCAGATATGTACCAGCTTCAGTATGTGTACCAAATGGATTCTTTGTTACAGTCATATGCTCCACATTTATCAGGTTATTCCACTCCCAAGCCTGACAGCCCAAGAAACCCAAACCACCTAAAACAGTCAAGAACATCCAGAATGCAACACCTCTTTTATTTTCACGATGTCCTTCTTGTACTCCCCTTACCATCGTTACAGAACTAATGATCAAAAGGAAAGACATGAAAGTTACGAAAATCAAAGGTGCGTGACCTCCAGGAAAAGACTCATGAAGACCAAATGGAGTCGTAGAGAATACGGAATCTGGTATTGGCCATGTAGCTGAGCTAAATCTCAATGTACCATAAGCAATAAGGAAACCTGCAAAGGTAAAAGCATCTGACAAAAGGAAATACCACATCATCAGTTTACCATAACTCGCCTTCATAGGCGGCTTACCTCCAGACCAAGCATCCTGTGCTACATCTTCTTCTATAAGTGTATCGTGATCGTGAGCCATTATGACTTAATATTTAATGTCTGTTTATAATAACATCCCTTTAGAGCATGTTCTTAGGGAATTTATTTCTAATAAGTAATTCAGATTACTGTGTTACAAAAAAGAACAGTAAGTAAATCCAAAGTATATCAACAAAGTGCCAATATGTATAAGTCAGTTCAAATCTCAACTTCCTTGCATTTGTTACTTTATGTGGTAAAACAAAGGCATGAATATTAGCTAATATCAATACCCCTATTCCTCCTAAAACGTGTGCTGCATGTAATGCCGAAATGACAATTACTGTAGCACCAGATGCATTTCCATCTAAATAAACGCCCATCTGATTCAATGCTAACCAGCCTTCATATTGAAGACCAACAAATACACATCCCAAGATGAGTGTCAATAAAAGTAGCGACCTGTACATCAAGGTATTCATCCTTTTGAAAAACCAATAAGATAAATGTACCGTTATACTACTCAATATAATGATTGCCGTACTTATATAAAAAGCACTAGGCAATTCGAATTCTAGCCAATTTCCTGATGCTTGCCTTACTAGATAAAAACTAGTAAATGCTGCAAACATCATACATAAAGAACCTATAGACACCCAAAGCATAAATTTCTTTGGATGAACCTTACTTCTTGTATTTTCGTATTCTACTGGTTGAGCCATCATATTTCAATAACTTTATACAAATAATTGTCCTACTATCATCGCTCCCATAAAAAATGGAAGGTAGAAAAAAGAACTGAACATTAAGGATAAAGCTGATTTTCGTGTTTGTTTTAAACTAAAAGCGTAACAAAGCCACATATATACCAAAGTCAATATACTCAATATTACTAGATTCACTATTCCAATGTATCCGTAATAGAATAATCCACCTATAATAGGTAATAAGAATGTAGCATATTTCAAGGATTGAATTCCTAATGAACCCGCATCCGCATCGTCTGGTATTATTTTGTAACCTGCTTTTCTATAATCCTCTTTTCCTAATTCTGCAATTGCCCAAAAATGGGGAAACTGCCAAAAGAACATCATTCCAAACAACAATAAACCTAGCATTGAAATCGTGCCTTCAAATGCTACACAACCTATCAATGCTGGCATCGCACCAGGAATAGCTCCTATCGTTACTGATATTGGTGATACTCGTTTAATAGGTGTATAAATAAATGCATATAACAACAATGAAATAGCCCCTAATAGACCAGCCCAAGGATTCAGCATTGCCAAAAGTGTAATTCCTATTACACTCATCCAGCCAGCATTCAATACCCCTTGCGAAGTCGTCATTCTACCTTGTGGCAAAGGGCGATTCATCGTTCTTTTCATCATCTTATCAAAATCTTTTTCCAAGACTTGATTCAATGCATTAGAAGCACCTGTTACCAAAAAACCTCCTAAAGCCAGCACCAAAACTTCTTTTGGATTACCCCAGCCACCCGCTGCTATGAAATAAGATAGTACAGCAGATATAACTACCATCAAGTTTAACCTCAATTTCACTAACTGCTTGAAATCATCAACTTTAGTTGCTAATGATCCCCATCCTGCCTCGTATGTAGTTTGTCTAGACAATTTCAAATATCTATCTAAGTAAGTATTTCGAAATAAAGATGTAGTTAATAATTATCTATCTATTTATACATCTCTATTTCTTAATATCAATTATCTTTTCTTAATGACCATGTTCTTCATCAAACGCTCTTTCTTCATCAGAAACAGGTTCGATTTGAGGAATATATTCACGCCCTCCTTTTCCATAATCATATGCTCCACGGTGTACTGCAGGAATTGCTCCAGGCCAATTTCCGTGTCCTGCGTTAATAGGAGTTGTCCACTCTAAAGTAGTTGCACCATAAGGATTTCTAGTCGTCTGCTTCTTACCAAAGAAGATACTATAGAAGAAGTTAACAATAAATATGATTTGGAATCCAAATGTGATGATCGCTGCTATCGTGATGAACTCGTTAGTCGCTACGAATTGATTAGAAAAATCAAATGTAGTGAATGAGTAATAACGACGAGGAACACCTGCCATTCCGATATAGTGCATAGGCCAGAATACTGCATAAGCACCTATCAATGTACCCCAGAAGTGTATCTTTCCTAATGTATCGTTCATAAAACGACCATACATTTTAGGGAACCAGTGATATACTCCACAGAACATACCAAAGAATGCTGCTACACCCATTACAATGTGGAAGTGAGCTACTACAAAATAAGTATCGTGCATAGGAATATCAATAGCTGAACTACCTAAGAAAATACCTGTCAAACCACCAGAGATAAACATAGATACGAATCCGATAGCAAATAGCATACCTGGATTGAATCTGATATTACCACCATATAATGTTGCAATCCAGTTAAATACCTTTACTGCAGATGGTACTGCAATAATCAAGGTAAAGATTACGAATATGTTAGCGATGAATGGATTCAGACCTGACATAAACATGTGGTGTGCCCAAACGATAAATGACAAGAATGCAATAGCAAGAATGGATAATACCATCGCTTGATAACCAAAAATTGGTTTCCTTGCATTGAC
>JBNMOV010000404.1:0-4744 GCA_051275765.1 Maribacter sp.
AGTCGCATTTCGTACCATTTATGGTAACCATTTTAGGAATCGTATTTACAGATTTATTGATGGGAATCGGGATGGGATTGGCAGTGGCAATCTTCTATGTATTGTTTAATAATTACAAAAAACCATTTCTATTCGAAAAAGATGAGCATATGAAAGATGGAGTCATCAGATTGGCTTTGGCAGAGGATGTTACCTTCATTAATAAGGCGAGTATTCAAAGAACATTGAGTCAGATTCCTGATGGTGCTAGAGTAGTTATTGATGCTTCTAAGTCGATTAATATTGATTATGATGTAATAGAAATCATAGATGAATTCGAAGTCAATGCAAAACACAGAGGCATCCATTTGACGGTTATAGAAAGAGAACGAAAAGGAGTAACGAATCAAGTGACACAAATGCATCATGCATTGATTAATGGCCTGCATCCAATTGATGATAAGGAGGTCTCAGCATAAGTAATATTAATAAGTAAGTGAACAAATGAAATCAAATGTTCCTTTTATTCACTTACTTAGGGATGTTGAATAAATAACTGTCCATTTTGAACTTTATCTTTTCGCACTATGCTGCGTTGATAAAACCCTTATTAAGCTAAGGCGTAACGCGGTTTTTATCGCCTTGCCTAGCACAAAAATATTTTGCTTAAAGCGGACACTTATTTATTCGCCATCCCTTAATAATAAAGTCTAATATCTAATAGATTAATATATTTCTCATCATTAAAAATTTAAGTAATGGCAACATTAATTTCTTCCAACGAAAAGACTCAAACAGCAGAATCCCAATCAATGCTTACACCTTCTGTAGCTACACAAATGTTACAAGAAGGCAACCAGAGATTTCTGGATAATGAGACGATTCAGAGAGATCTGCATCAGCAAGTAAAAGATACAGCTACTGGTCAATATCCATTTGCAGCAATAGTAAGTTGTATTGATTCTAGAATCCCGACAGAAGTTATTTTCGATCAAGGAATAGGTGATGTTTTTAATGCAAGAGTGGCAGGTAATTTTGTGAACGAGGATATTTTAGGAAGCTTGGAATTTGCTTGTAAACTAGCTGGGTCAAAAGTTATTGTAATCATGGGACATACTTCTTGTGGAGCAGTAAAAGGAGCTTGTGATCATGCTAAATTAGGCAATCTAACACAAATGTTGGATAAAATTATGCCTGCTGTAGATGCAATAGAAACTGCTCCAGATGAAGAGCGAAATTCTTCCAATATTGATTTTGTGAATAAGGTATCAGCCAAGAATGTAGAGCTGACAATCGAAAATATCAAAAGCCATAGCCCCGTATTGAATGAGATGTTAGAAAAAGGAGAGATAGATATAGTAGGAGCGATGTATGATGTAAAAACAGGTAAGGTAAATTTTGCAGTATAGTTAGATTATGAGAGAGTTTTTCTATACCAGATTTTTTTAGTGAATGATTCCCATTCCTTTTCCAAAAGGGAATGGGATTTTTTTTGTCTATAAGTATCAAGTCAAAATTATATAATTTAACTTGGTACTCAATTTAAATAACGGCGATTTTAAAAAAGTACAACAATGAAAAAGAGACACTTATTATTATTAATACTAGCTATTCCTTTTTTTGCCAATCATCTATCAGCACAACAAGATGAATGGGGAAATTGGATCATGTATTTTGGCACGAATAAAGTCGCTGATGACTGGAGCATTCATTCTGAAGTTCAATATCGTAATCATACCGTTGCTCCGATTAATATCGAACAATTATTGATACGCACAGGAGCAAATTATCACATCAGTAAAAAAGCTGTGGTCACATTAGGTTATGGTTACATTGGAGGTTACGATTATAAGAGTAGTCAAAGAGAACCAGAATCTAGAGAACATCGTATGTTCCAACAATTAATTATGACGAATAAAGTCAGTCGCCTAAAATTCGAGCATCGCTACAGACTAGAACAAAGATGGGTGAATGATGATTTTAAAAATCGAATCCGTTACCGTTTAATGGTTTTTCTTCCATTGAATAACCCTACGATTACTAAAGGAACATTTTTCATTGGGGTCTATGATGAAATATTTGTTAATACAACCAAAACATTTTTTGACAGAAATAGATTCTACACTTCATTAGGCTATCAAATCAATAAAATGGCACAAGTTCAAGTAGGATATTTATACCAACGTGTCAATGATTTTGGAAAAAGTTATTTACAAGCAGGTCTAGTGTTTAATACGGATTTTAGGAAAAAAGAGTAATTTTTGCTGTTTGAATATTTTAAGGAATGAGAAACTAATATTTAATATTAGGTTCTTTCACTTAGAAACAAAAGCCCATAGTATTTGTTATATATAGGGGTTCTTAGCAATAGCATTTATAGGGATAAAACCTATTGTTAAGAACCTCTGGTATGGGAATAAAAGTATAAAGTGAAAATATGACGATACCACCAATTAAGCGATTTTGGAGCTTATTAAAACAGTATAAATTCGAAATAAGGCAGATTTATACCTATGCTGTATTTATAGGTATTGTTAACCTCACATTACCCCTTGGAATACAAGCGATTATTAATTATATCCAAACAGGAGAACTGACTTCGTCCTGGATCGTTTTAGTCTGTTTTGTTCTTGTAGGTATAGCGATTACAGGAATGCTGCAAGTTTTGCAAATCCGGAGTGTGGAAAACATACAGCAGGATCTTTTTGCCCGTTCAGGTTTTGAGTTTGCTTATCGTATTCCTAAGATTAATTTTCTTCAATTGGATAAGATTCATGCTCCCGAATTAGTTAATCGTTTCTTCGATACATTGACGATACAGAAAGGATTACCCAAAATACTGATAGATTTTTCTTTAGCAGCTTTTCAGATTATTTTTGGACTCATCCTTTTAGCGGTATATAGTCCTTATTTTATTATACTGGGTTTTTCGCTCGTTTTTATCCTTTGGCTTATTTTTAGAATTACAGGTCCTAAAGGACTCCAAACCAGTTTAAAAGAAAGTAAGCATAAATATAGGTTAGCACACTGGCTTGAAGAGATTGCTAGAGTGAATCGAAGTTTTAAGATGAGTTCTTTCAATAAATTCCATTTACATAAGACAGATGATATTGTAGGAGACTACCTTGTTTCAAGGGAAAAACATTTCCAAGTACTCATCAATCAGTTCAAGTTATTTATTGCTTTTAAGGTTTTACTGGCGGCAGGTTTGCTGCTATTAGGTGGGTATTTAGTATTTCAAGAACGAATGAATCTAGGACAGTTCGTAGCGGCTGAAATCATTATTATACTTATTATCAATTCAGTAGAAAAAGTACTAAGAGTGATAGACACCATTTATGATGTACTCACTGCCTTGGAAAAAATAGGCTATGTAACGGATTTGAAACTAGACGAAAATACGGGTATTGCCTTAGTAGATACAAGTAAGCCATTGTCTGTCAAGGCAGTCGATATGCAATTTGGTTTTCCAGATGAAGATCATAAGAAAATCAATAATCTATCCTTTGAAATACCATCAGCATCCAAAGTATTACTGATAGGTAAATCAGGTAGTGGAAAATCCCTACTCCTACAAATCCTCTCAGGAGTTCATACCATACAGGATGGAGAGCTTTATATTAATAAGATTCCTTTTGTCAATTATAATAGGGAAAAACTATACAATAGCCTTGGCGTATCTTTTCCTACCAATCAGATATTTGAAGGTACATTGAGGGAAAATATAGTCATGGGACGGGATATTAATCGAAAAGTACTTTCTGACATAAGTGAAATGTTAAAACTCGATCAATACTTCGTACATCAGCATAAAGGAATCGACAGTTTTGTGGATAGTGGAGGACGTAGGCTTCCTAGAAGTATTATTCAAAAAATACTCATAGCGAGAATAATAGTAAGTGAGCCAAAGTTATTATTGATGGAAGATCCGCTTCTATTTTTAGAAGATAAAGAAAAGATAAGAATCATAGATTATCTGATGCACGAAGATAGAGAATGGACCGTAGTCGTTATCTCTGATTTTTATTATTGGAGGGAAAAGTGTAGCCAAATTCTTGACCTAAATCAGAAATTCTAAAAATGTTGAACATAAGCGAGAATAGTATAAATGATAAGGTCAGCTTAAAAGAATTCAAGTCTTTTAAGCTATTGAGGAAAAGTCGAGTTCGTAGGCTTACAGTAATTTTGATGTCAGCATTATTGGCAGGATTCCTGTTTTCCTTATTCTTACCATGGACACAGAATATCAATGCAAAAGGATATGTGACGACCAGATCTCCAGAACAGCGTCCACAAGCGATACAATCTGTCATTGCAGGCAGATTGGAAACATGGTATGTCCAAGAAGGTGATTATGTAGAGAAAGGTGATACGATTATATTCATCTCTGAGGTCAAGAGTGAATATTTCGATCCCGATTTGATAGCAAGGACATCAGAACAAGTAGATGCCAAAACGCAGAGTATCGCATCTTACGATCAGAAAGTCATAGCACTCAAGAAACAATACGATGCCTTGCTTGAGTCTCTAGAACTGAAAAAAGAACAGACGCGTAATAAGATGCTTCAAGCAGAAAATAAGATAAGCATGGAGAGCATGGATATGGTGGCTTATACGGCTAATCTTCAAATCGCTGAGAATCAGTTTTCTAGAACACAAGAACTCTATGGTAAAGGATTGAAAACTCTTTCAGAGCTACAGGAAAAGGAACTGAAGCTGCAAGGAATGAAGGCAAAGGTATCTGTACAAGAAAATAAGATAATTA
>JBNMOV010000405.1:0-4728 GCA_051275765.1 Maribacter sp.
ACATTTCACTGAACAGGATACTACTTTCCCTAGTTATGATACACCAATTGTAGATGCTTTAGTCCCTTTAGGTTTTTATCTTGATGCAGATTTTGATGGAGAAAAAGATCTTATTGTATCCTCAAAAGTTCCTAATATTAATTTTGATGGCCCTCTCTTACTTTATAAAAATATAGGCACTACTGAAAATCCCACCTTTGAATATTCTACTGCCAATTGGCTGAGAGATGGATTTGTAGATTATGGAAGATTATCCCATCCTAGCTTCACAGATTATAATCAAGATGGACTGATGGATATGGTCATTGGTTCGCAGACGATTCGTGAAAATCCAGAACAAATTTCTTCCAGTTTGATATTATTTGAAAACACAGGAACAAATACCGTCCCTGAATTTACATTAATAGACTTGGATTGGTTAGGAGTAAGTGAATTTGATTCTTATTGGCTGCATCCATCTTTCGGAGACTTGGATAATGATGGAGATAATGATTTATTAATAGGTGAAATAGATGGTAAACTCATTTATTATGAAAATAATGCTGGTGCAGAGATGCCTTATAGTTTTGAGAATCCTATTTATGAATATATGGGAATAGATGGCGATGATTTTAATATAGGAACGACAGCTAATCCACAAATCGTAGATGTCGATGATGATGGACAGCAAGATATTTTAGTTGGTGTGAGGTATGGTAATATCCTATTTTTCAAGAATACTGGAACAGATGATAATCCATCATTCGATCCAGATCCTACTACAAATGGAAATATCCAACAATTTGGCGATGTATTTCTAGGCATTAATCAAACGCCTATTCCACAACTCATCAACGTAGATGGTGTAAAAACGCTGTATGCTGGAAGTTCTACTGGAGAGATTTGGCAATATGGCAATATCACAGGAAATGAAACAGGTACTTTCGATCTCATTACAGATAATTGGCTAGGAGTAAATAGCGGAGAATTTGCTAGTCCTGCTTTTGTTGATATAAATAGAGATGGTTATCTCAATATTTTCGTAGGAAATTTCAGAGGAGGAACGACGGCTTGGAATACGGATATTTATGTAGGCGATGAATCTGTATCTGTTCAAAATATTAAAACTAGTGAACTAGCTATTTTTCCTAACCCTATAACGAATGAGTTGCACTTTTCTATTCCAGAAGCTATTAAAAGCATGGCTGTTTATAATGTGATTGGCCAATTAGTAAAGAAGGACACTAAGGATATGAGAGGATTGGCTAGTGGGGTTTATATTTTGGAAATCCAAGCTACTGAAGGGCGGTATCTTGGGCGATTTTTAAAGGAATAATTTTAAGTAGAGATGCAATGCATCTCTACTTAAAATTCAAAGTATTATTAACTCAAATACTTCCCCACAATTGGCATTCTTCTTCCCATTCCAAACGCCTTCGACGAAACCCTCAAAACTGGAGCCGTCTGGTAACGTTTAAATTCATTAATATTAACCATTCTAAGGACTCGCTTCACTAATTTAGCATCGAATCCTTTAGCGATAATTTCTTGTGGACCTTGGCTCTTTTCTACATATTCATATAGGATTTCATCCAAAATGGCATAATCTGGTAAGCTATCAGAATCTTTCTGATCTGGACGTAATTCTGCGGAAGGTGGCTTGACAATCGTATTCACAGGAATGAGTTCCTTATCCTTATTGATGTATTCTGCTAAGGCGTAAACATCCATTTTATACACATCTCCAATCACAGAAAGTCCACCGCACATATCTCCATATAAAGTGCCATAACCTACTGCCATTTCACTTTTATTAGACGTATTCAAAAGAATATGTCCAAATTTATTGGACAATGCCATCAGAATCACTCCCCTACTTCTAGCTTGTAAATTTTCTTCTGCAATATTAAAAGGTAGGCCTTCAAAATGAGTAGCTAATGTTCCCATAAAAGCATCATAAGTATCCTTGATAGGAATGATTTTATAAGGACTGCCAAAATTAATCGCCAATTGCTCCGCATCAGAAACTGAATGATCAGAAGAGAATTTAGAAGGCATCAATACATTCAATACATTTTCTGCTCCTAATGCTCTCGCTGCCAAAGCGGAAGTCACAGCAGAATCAATACCTCCAGATAATCCAAGGATACATTTTTTGAAACCTAATTTCCCAAAATAATCTCTAATTCCTGTCACGAGTGCATCATGAATCAAGGCTATTTTTTCTTTTTCTTGCTCTTGGTTTATACCTCCTTTCAGTACTTCTTCCAATTCGTAGACTCGCAAGGTTTCTTCGAAATAAGGCAATTCATCGAATACCTTTCCATCTGGACTCATGACTAGACTTCCTCCATCAAAAATAACTTCTGTCTGTGCTCCAGAATGATTAACATAAAACATAGGTAAACCATATCGTTCTACATTAGCTTTCAATACATGGATTCTATTCGCTGCGTGACTATAACTGAATGGCGATGCAGAAAGATTCAAGATGAAATCTGGTTCATGTTTCACCATTTCATCCAAAGGACAAATCACATACAAAGGATTTTCATTACCTACATTCCAAATATCCTCACAAACGGTCAAGGCTATTTTTTTACCTTTGAAGTCGACTATATTGAATTCTGTAGCAGGCTCAAAATAGCGATATTCATCAAAAATATCATAGGTTGGCAATAATGCTTTGTGTTGTGTGTATTGTATTTTTCCTTCGTGTAGAAAAATCGCAGAATTATATAAATCCTTGCCTTCTATCACAGGATTTTTGGTAGGCGAACCTACAACTATCGCTATATCATGTGATGCTTCTGCGAGTTTTGCTACAGTCGCTTCACTTTGTGTAATAAAGTCATCAAACTCCAAGAAATCTCTAGGAGGATAGCCACAAGTGGATAGTTCTCCAAATACGACAATGTCTGCTCCCTCTGCTTTAGCATCTGCTGTGGCTTTGAGCATTTTCTGAAGATTTCCTTCAAAATTTCCAATGTGATAATTCAGTTGAGCTATTGCGATTTTCATATATTGATATGGTTTGAATTATTAATGCTTGTTAAATAAAATCGCTCTCAGATGAGAACTATTGCCATTTTTCGATTATTAAAGTACTACTGATGTATACCCATTTGAATTTATAAAATCGCATTGGTATTAATTCCTGCTTTTATAAAAATATCCTGTAATTCTTGTCTTAGGGGATGCACATTTGCTCCTCCAGGATTACCAACAGGAATTTTTCCAACGAAGGATTTCACGCCACCAAAGATCAGACGTGGTACTTGTCCAACAATTTCTTTTCCATTTTTGATTTTAAATCCAAATTGTAACATTTTCCAATGTACAAATGTATGTGCATAAGGATATTTCTGTCCAATTATATGAGCTCTTTCCAAATGATTCCACGCACTTTTCAAATTTCCACAGGAATATTCAATTTTATATTGCTCTAATTCAGCGTTATAATATAGTTTTAGCCTTTTTGGTATTGAAGTGTAGAATTTCATATCTGTATTTTTCAAAAATGTATTAGAAATTTATCTTTCGAACTATTGACCTTCAATAGCATGTTTAAATGTAGCACAAAAAAATGCTACATTTACGATCGACGAATAACAGCAATAAATCGCTCCACTTGCCTCCGATGTCTCAGCACATACACAATTGCATGTTCCAATAATTGCTCTGGATCAAATAACTGTTTCCAACTCGTCAGTATTTTTTTGTCATCATCCTTTTCTTCAATTTTCATATTAGGATAATCCTCAAATAATGCGATATTGTATTGAAACATCCCATCCAAAGCAATATGACACTCTTCTGATGTTTTCAATGGATACCTATCTCTATTTTCTTCAGATTCGCCTAAGGATCTTCTAATTTCAATAGCATAGTAATAACCAGAACAGACGATATGAGCCAATATGGCTTGTAGAGATCAACAATCTGGATCTTTCGTTTCCACATCAACTATTTGAGTCAATTCTTGAGAACTCAAATTACGAATGACTTCCTGTAATTCTTGGACAGCTTTTTCATATTCATCTAATATGGCTCCTATTGCTCCGTTATCTCTATACTACTTCATTAGACTTTTTATTGGTTAACGTAATTATTTCGTTTGGCCTGTTCAGTTTCACTCACAAAGATAGCCAATTCATCTACTAAAAAATGAGGATGATAGATAGTTTGTTCCTTATAATAGAACGCTTCCCTTGCCTCATGAATGATGAAATCAAAACAGGCTTTCCATGCTTTATTCACTATCTCATCTTTTATACAATGAGAACTCAAATAATGTTTCCCTCCTTTTTGCCAAGAATACTAATGCGTCTCATTATCCTTGATATATCCTTCTAATTGCAATAGATATCCATCGCCCTTTGGCATGACCAAAAATTGAAAAGGAATATCAAAAAGCTTGAATTCACATTCTTCTAAAATTCGTTCAATCTCTTGTTATTTCATTATAATAAGTATTAGAAATTATTAAAACAAAAACGCTATATTAGGTATATTTGATCATTCAATTTTATCTCAAAATCTTAATCTCTCTATATCTAACTATTTATTTTATACAAATATGCGTATAGTTAGTTTAAAAGTCAAACTAAGATTAAATTTTATAAAAAAAAATCCATTTAAGCCTTAGCTAAAATGGATTTTAGGGAGTAGGAAATAAATAAACTACCAATATTCTTTCTCCTTCCTTAGTGAAATTAATTCAATAAATTGAGCTATTATGCTTGTTCT